>MWSR01000047.1 GCA_002050095.1 Microgenomates bacterium UTCPR1 | reverse complement strand
GCCTCAACGTCAACCTGTATGGCAACTTCGGGAGCCTTATACCTGTCGTTGATAGAAAAACCCGAAAATCAGATATCAGATCAGAATTTTCGAAAAAATAAAAGCGCCAATATACTGAAGGCGGTATTTTTTAATCTCGGCAGAATTTTATCTTACGGCTTTTTTGGATTTTTGGCGGGACTAATTGGTCAAGCGCTGATAACCGACCTAAAATTTAGCCCGTTTTTGACGCTGTTAGCCGCCGTTTTTATGATTCTTCTCGGGTTGGATTTGATGAAGATTATGTCTATCGGTTCGGTGATCCCATCGGGGCTAAATAAAAAGTTTTTTCTTTTTTTTGAAGAAAAACTAAAAAAACATCCCCGACGGACTCCGTTTCTTTTAGGCGCGATAACCTACATTCTTCCTTGTGGATTTACACAGGCGGTTCAGGCCTACGCTCTTGGGCTGGGCTCACCCTTGCAAAGTGCTTTAACAATGATGATATTTGCTTTAGGAACAACTCCGGCGCTATTTTTGATTGGAGGAATTTCCGGCTTTGTCAAAAGCGGATTCTATCGTTACTTTATCAAAGTAATGGGAGTACTGGTCTTTTTGGTCGGGGTTGTTTATTTTTCAAATTTTATGAGCTTGTATGGGTTTCAGGTCAACCCGATAGCGACCTCGGAGGTTGCCAAAGGACCGCTGGCACAGATCGTGGATGGAGATCAAATCATCGAGATGAAGGTGATCGGCACCGGTTATTCGCCGAATTACTTTAAGGTCAGAAAAGGAGTACCAGTCAAATGGAAGATAGTCGGTCAGAATGTTTTGGGATGTCAGGCGAATTTAATTGCTCCTAAGTTGAATATCCAGAAAACGATTGCTCAAGGAGAACAGATAGTTGAGTTTGTCCCGAAAGAAAAAGGAATAATTAACTTTTCCTGCGGGATGGGAATGTATCAAGGAGTAATCGAAGTGGTCAATTGAGATATCTTTTTTTCTATTTCCGCTTTGGCATAACTTATTTTTTCAGGATTAAAAACTTCTTTTGCCGCTTCCTGTAGTGCGCGATTTAAAAAAACCTGAATACTTTGTTTATATGGTTCTAATTTTTTTGGATCTATTAGTCGTCGTTTTATTAGGTTGGCGATAATTTCGTCTCTTTTTTTAATAAATTCATCAAGAGATATCTGTTTTTTTTTGGGAACGGTGCCGGCGACCAAACTATCCCAGTATTGGATTATTTTGGAAAACTCGGTTAAAGCATATTTCTTTTGATTTTGATTTAGACCGTCAACAAATAACTCTTCAATCTTTTTTCTAAAATAGGACTGGGCATGAGCCGGCATTAAACGAACGGAATAGGTGGCGCTATCCGATCCGTCAATACCCATGCCAATCACTCCGATACTGTTAACCGGATCGTTCAAATCTATCTTATGAGGCATATAGGCGGTTGAAAAGGCGGTCGTAAAGCGGGTATTTACCGGTACAGGGGAGATCATACCTTGTGTTGCCGTCAGCATTTTTGTTCCGGTAGGATTTAGTATCGACCCAAGGTATGAGATTGGAACTTCTCTTAAACCGGCGATAGAAGCGAAAAGGGCAACATCGCTAACTCCTTTTCTTGCTCTTTCTTTTGAATGAACGAAGGAGGTGATAGCGTTTGGGTTATCGAGCATTGACATTGCCATAACTACCGGGTGAATGTTGTTGGCATTGGGATTTCTAATATAAAAGGTACCGATGGCATTATTGGCTGCAACAAGAATTTGAAGATAGGATAAATTGTTGGCACAAGCTATTACCAAAGCACGAATATCTGTTGGGGTCAGCACGGTGCCGGCAACAGGTATTTTTACGTATTTGTGATCGTCCTTATAGGCGGCGGTAGATTCAATCAAAGGAAGATCGGTATCGCGATATTGGATTTGATCCTTAATAAAATTATTAAAACTGATCAGGTCGTCATGCAAAAGCTTAAATTTTCTTTTTTCGGGGGCCGGTTCTCTTAAATCGGATATTAATGAAGAGGTATGGGCATTGGCCGGAAGACCGTCAAATGACTGATGATTATAGCGAGTCGTGACGATTAATTTTCCGGCCTCATCGATTCTAAACTGGACAGCCATCTTATGAGAGTCAACAGCAAAAAGCGATCGGGGGTCCCGACTGTCTTCATAGGTTGAGCCGATTTGGAGGAGATAGTCGCCGCGAAGCGGTTTCTTCGACCAATGATCTATACCATAATCCTGATATATCCGTTGATAGGTTTTATCTTTTTCTCTTAAAACTCCGTTATATCCCAGATATGAAAGCCTTGCTTTTTCATTGTCATCCAGATCGAGCGATTTCCATCTATGTTCGGATTTAGTAATAGCTCTTATAATGTCTTCCTCAAGTTCTTCGTCGGATTTTCCGGTACGATAAGGGATTGATATCTTAAGAAGTTTTTGATCCCTAATGAGAATCGTAAATCGGACATTAAGTTGGTTTTTAGGAATATGATTTTTTAATAAATTTCTAATCGTTCTAACAATAATTTCATTTGGAGTAATAGAATCTACAAAAACTGTTTCTTGAATTTCGTAGGCGGATGCTTCGGAGTGTAGATAGTTATCAAACAAGTGACGGATATATTTTTCCAAGTGATGTTTTTTGATAAAATTTGGAAGCTCTTTTTTAAACTCCTCAAGAATATAACCGGATCTTTCACCGCCCAATCTTAACTGCCACCAGATATGCGCTAACACTTCGGCGTTGGCTACGGGAAGAATTCTTCTTAAAGACATTGCCAGTTTTAACAGATAAAACGGTAGCCGATCGGTTATTGTCCTTTCTCCTTTGGGGATGAGGGATAATAGATATTCGTAGGCCGCCTTAAATTGATCGGATAAGTCGGCCGATAGTTGATCTTCCGTAAACGAAGATATGGCCCGATCTCTATTTTCTGCCTGCTTTTTTAATTCTTTACTTTTTCTTTCCAATGCTTTTGAGATATCGGCCGCCAAATCAAGATCGGCGATTGGTCTTGTAAGATTTTCAGCGATTTTTAGATTTATATTTAGTCTATAGATTGAAGTCACAAGATTTATTAGAAGATCAAGATCTTTTGGAAGGGTAACTCCCTCAATCTCACCAATAAGAAGATAGTGATCGACGATATTATCAACTCCATGTTTTGACATCTGACTTAAAAATCGACGGATTTTGTAAATTTTGTCGCGGTTGTCTTTAACTTTTATGTCAATAAATTCTTGAGCAGGATCTTGATAGTCTTCAATTGGCACGTACTGATAGAACTGTCTGACAACACGGGTAATATATTGAAGGACAAATATTTCTTTAGCGTCTTCGGGTACGTTTTGACTTTTTAGTATAGTTTGAAAGGAGGCGAAAGGAAGCTGGAATTCACTATGTTTCTGCCACTCCGATAGTGTCGGAAGGTCGACATTTTTCCCATTTCCTTTTTTATCTTTGATTTTTCTTACCAAACGTGAGATTGGATCGACAACGGTATTTAGGATAAAGTCCGCAACTTCATTTTTTTCATCGAGAGGAATAATCTCTTGATAGAATTGAACGATCTCCTGTTTTGCAAAATCTACTTCTTCTGTGAAGATTGGTGATAAGTCTTTTCTTTGTTCAGTTGGCTTTATTTCTATATCAAAAATTCTTTTCATACTATCTTTTTACTTTTTAACGACGATTAGAGACGCCAATAGAATAGTTGACCTGGAGACAACGATACCTAAAGTAGCGCCAAGAACAACATCAAAAAAATAATGGCAACCAAGATAGATACGGGAGTAGGCGATAAGAGAGGCAATTGAATAGTATAACCACTTCCTTTTTTTATCAAAAAAAGATAGAACGGTTGCCGCTGTAAAAGCGGTCGCCGAGTGACCCGAAGGAAAAGAATAACTTTTTGGACAGCTGTAGGCCAGCGGATGATTGGACGGTCGCGGTCTTCGAAAAAAATTTTTTAACGGCAGCTCGACGATTAATACGGTTGAGAGAATGGAGAGCGTAAAGATAATCATAAAGAACTTATCCTTCTTGCTGATTCCGGGATTTTTTTTCTCTTCAATGATCAAGATAATAACCGAAATGACCGCCCAGATAAGAATTGAGTTTCCGGTCAAAGAAAAGAAAGAAAAAAAATCAAATATCAACTTATTTCTTGGAAGTATTGAGCTAAGGAAAAGCGTAATTTGGCCATCAAACGGCAGGATTTGGTTTAACATTGTAAGATTATATTATATATAATTGAACCCAAGTATGATTAAGACAGTTATCTTTGATTTTGACGGAGTGATCGCCGATTCTTTGACTTATCACTTTAAGAAGATGTCGATGATCGCTAAAAACGACTTTGGTATTAAGGATAACGAACGAGTGATAATAAAGGAGATCAGGTCCAAGACTTATCTCGAACTAATGAGATCTTTTAAAATTTCATGGACAAAACTTCCACTAATTTTAAAAACAATCAATCAAGCAAGAGAAGAAGTATTCAAAAATATTGACAAGATAAAGATCTTCCCCGGAATCAAAAAGTTGTTAATCGATCTAAAAGGTAAAGGATATAAATTATTAATCCTGTCTTCCAACTTGGAAAAGAACATTACAAAATTTATTGAAATAAACGGGATAGCTTATTTCGATAAAGTGTATTGTGAACCAAGGGTATTTGACAAGGCAAAGGCGTTGAAATCGATAATTAGGGAGAATAAATTAAAAAAAGAAGAGTGTATCTATATAGGTGATGAGATAAGAGATATTAAAGCGACAAAAAGGGTCGGGTTAAAGATAATCGTTGTCGGTTGGGGCTTTCACACAAAGGAGATTTTAAGAAAGTATTATCCGGATTATATTGTCAATAAGCCTTCAGGGATAATGCGAGTAGTTGAAAGACAGTAAGGTTAGCGGATGGCGAAGGACAGGGCGCCCGTCGTCCCAATAAAAATCGAGATAAGGAATGTTGGGCACTGGATCCCGGCCTGCGCCGGGATGAC
>MWSR01000053.1 GCA_002050095.1 Microgenomates bacterium UTCPR1 | reverse complement strand
TCAAGCAGGCCTATATGACGGGTAGGGGATCGATTCTTGTCCGCGCCAAAGTTGATGACGAAGATATGGGTCATGGCAAAACTGCAATCATTGTTAAGGAGCTTCCTTACCAGGTCAATAAATCCGCTCTTGTTGAAAAAATCGCCCGCTTGGTCAACGATAAAAAAATCGTCGGTATCTCCGATCTGCGGGATGAGTCCGATCGCGACGGAATCAGAATTGTCATTGAGCTAAAAAGGGATGCCTCATATAAGAAGGTCGTCAACAATCTATTTAAATTCACCGAGCTTCAGACCTCGTTTCCGGTCAATATCGTCGCTCTCGTCGACGGCGTTCCCCAGACCCTGTCGCTCAAAACCATCCTCGAAATCTACGTCAAACACCGTGTTGATGTCGTCACCAAAAGAAGCGAATTTGAATTAAAACAAGCCAAAGCCCGCGCCCACATTCTTGAAGGTTATCTTATTGCCTTAGACCATATCGACGAAGTTGTGGAAGTGATTAAAAAAGCCAAAGACGAGCCCGATGCCAAGCAAAAACTGATGAAAAAATTCGGTCTTTCCGACATCCAGGCCCAGGCAATCCTCGATATGCAGCTTAAGCGATTGACAGGATTGGAAAGGTCCAAGATCGAAGAAGAGCTCGCCCTTCTCAAAAAAACAATCGAGTACCTCGAATCCCTTCTCAAAGATGTCTTTAAAATTCTCAAAGTCATTAAAGAAGAAGTCCTCTATCTCAAGACCAAGTACGGCGACGAGAGAAAAACTCAAATTATCAAGTCCAAGCCGGGAGAGATCAGCGACGAGATGCTTATAGAAAACAAAGAAGTTATCGTCGTCCTCACAAAAGAAGGCTATATCAAACAGGTTCCCAAGGAATCGTTCCGTATTCAGCAACGTGGCGGAAAAGGTGTAACCGGGATGGAGACAAAAGACACGGACAACGTCTATTTCATAACGACGGCGATGACCCACGACTATATGCTTTTCTTCACCAATCAAGGTCGCGTCTTTCAAAACCGTGTTTGGGATATTCCGGCCGGATCCAGGACATCCAAAGGGAAAGCGATTATCAACCTGATCGCCCTTAAGCCTGAAGAAAAAATTACTTCAATCCTTACCTACAATAACGAGATTCTGGAAAAGGCGGGTAACTATTTTATCCTGATGTCTACGCGTCTCGGTACGGTCAAAAAAACCGCCTTCAAAGACTATTCCAATATCAGAACAAACGGAATTATCGCCATCAGACTGGAGAAGGACGACGAGCTTCTCTGGGTCAAATTCTCCGACGGCAAAAAGAACGTTATTCTTGTTTCCAAGATGGGCAAGGCGATTGTCTTTAACGAAAAAGAGATAAGGCCGACGGGAAGAGCTTCGATCGGAGTCAAAGGAATGGATCTTGATTCGGCCGACAATCAGGTGATTGCCGCCGATGTCTTCGGTGACGACGAATTCAAAAAAGACATTCTGGTAATTGGAGGGAAGGGGATTGGTAAAAAAACCAAGCTCTCCAACTTCAAAGGCCAGCATCGGGGCGGTAAGGGAGTCAAGATCGCCTCGATCGACGACAAAATCGGTAGCCTGGCTCTGGCATCGATTATCCAGCCGGAAGATGAAACTTTGATTATTACCTCGACTTCGGGTCAGGTTGTCAAGATTTCGCTCAACTCAATTCCGTCGCGTTCCCGCACCGCCAAAGGTGTCATTCTGATGAGGTTTTCCGACAAATCCGATCGGATTGTCAGCGCAACAAGAGTATGATAGAATAAGGTATGCAAATTGACGGGAGGAAGATCTCCGAATTTATCGATAAACAGGTTAAAAAAGATGCCAAAAAACTGGGAAAAAAGTCAAACCCTCTCCTGACGGTCTTCCTGGTTGGTACCTCCGATGATCAGCTTTCTTTCGTTAAGATCAAGTCCAAAATAGCCGCCAAGATCGGTGTCGACTACCATCTTGTTCATCTGAAAGCGACCCCGAACTTTATTGCTCTGGCAAAAAAAATCAAAGAAGAGGTTGACAAAGTCGAAGTAAAAGGCATCATCATCCAACAACCGCTTCCGGCCCAACTTTCGACCGACAGTATCTACGACTATATCCCGGCCGAAAAAGAGATTGAGGGGCACCGCCGAAAATCTATCTTCCATCCGCCGGTCGGACTGGCCGTTTTGACGATTATCAAACATATCTTTGCCGGTAAAAGAATCGATAAGCGACTAATCGTCGATCTTAAAAAAGATGTTGCCTTCTTTAGAAAGACTCTGAAGAATAAAAAGATCGTTCTTGTCGGTCGGGGAGTCACCGGAGGCAAACAAATTGGTAAAGTCCTCCAGGAAGCCAAGATTCCGTTCATCGGCATTAACTCGGTCACCCAAAACCCGGAAGAATATCTTAAAGTCGCCGACATCATCATCACCGCTGTCGGCAAAAAAGTGATCGAGCCGTCGATGCTCAAGACGGGAGTTATTTTGATTAATGTCGGCTTGAGAAAAGAAAACGGCAAGTTAAAAGGCGACTACGAAGAAAGCGAGATCAAAGATATTGCCTCCTATTACACGGCCACTCCGGGAGGATTGGGTCCGATAGATGTCTCCTATCTTTTTAAAAATCTCGTTGAAGCCACCAAGCTCCAGAAGAACAAAAGATAATACCATGTAACATGTAACACGAAACATGTAACATTTGCTATCTTTTAACTTTTTACTTTCAATTTTGAATTTTTAATTTCAATTTTTAATTTTTAATTTCAATTTTGAATTTTGAATTTTGAATTTTTAATTTAGAGCTATCTATCCGCCCTCCCACCTCCTCTTCGTCATCCCAGCCTTTTTCTGTCATCCCGACGAAAGTCGGGATCCAGTCCAAGAACTCCCAGCGCTAAAAAGGATTTATAGTAATAAACAATAGTGTATTTATTATCCTCCGCCAAATAATGTAGAATATACGTAATGATAGTCATAACAGGCCAAACCGCCACCGGCAAGACCAACCTCGCCCTCAAACTGGCCGCCGAAAAAGACGGCGAGCTTATCAACTTCGACTCACGCCAAGTCTATAAAGATCTGGACATCATCACCGGCAAAGACGTTCCAAAAAATTCAAATTTTATCCTTCACGGCTCAAAATCGGGCTATGACGTCGGTTACCATCTTCTTCCTTACGCAGACAAACACAAAATCAAACTCTGGCTATACGACATCGTCAACCCCGATCGGTACTTTTCATCCTACGACTTTTCCACCGTCGCCAAAGATCTCATCGCCGATATCAAAGGACGAAAAAAACTTCCGATTCTTGTCGGTGGCAGCTATTTCTACCTTAAACATCTTCTTTACGGCTTCGGCTTTGAAGTGCCACCCGACTTCAACCTAAGGGAAGAACTCAATAAAGAGTCGGTGGCGGAACTGCAAAATATCTTGAAAAAACTTGGTTTTGATCCTATTGACAAGATGAATCACAGCGACCGGCACAACCCCAGAAGGCTTATAAGAAGGATTGAGATACTAATCGGTGCTCGTAATTCGAAGATTTCACCGTCGCAAAGTCAAAAAACCCTGTCGGAATTAAGCCCGACCATTATCGGCCTTCGCTATAAAAATAAGGAAAACCTGATAGACGCCATAAAAAAAAGAGTCCGAAATCGGCTCGATCTGGGTGCGATCGATGAGGTCAATCAACTTCTAAAACGCGGTTACAAAAAAACCGATCCGGGTATGAAGACGATAGGCTATAAGCAGTTAATGAACTTCCTTGAAGGTTCAGTCACCGAAGAGCAGGCGATAAAGGAGTGGATCACCGCCGAAGTCCAATACGCCAAACGTCAGTACACATTTATGAAGAAAGACAAAAATATCACCTGGAACCTCGTCTAACAAATCCCAGCGCTAATTATGATTTCCCCTGTATCCCACTTACCACCTGCGACTACCCACTATTCACTATTCTTTACAAACAACTTCATAAACGCTTCTTTCGGAATCTCCACCTTTCCAACCATTTTCATCCTTTTTTTCCCTTCCTTCTGCTTTTCCAACAGTTTTTTCTTGCGCCCGACGTCACCGGCCCCGATCACTTTCCCGCTTTTTATCAGTACGTCTTTCCTAAAAGGAGCAATCCTTGTTGAAGCGATTATCTTGCCTTTATATTCACCCTGAATCCTTACTTCAAACTGCTGTCTTGGAATAAGATCTTTTAACTGTGTCGTCAGGAAGTTGGCTCTTTCAAAACTCCTTTCCTCAACAACAATCTCGGAAAACTCTTCAACCGGCTGCCGATTCAAAAGGATCTTCAACTCGTCGGCTTTTACCGGTCGATATTCAAGAAACTGCCAATCAAGAGAAGCGAATCCCGAAGTGACGCTTTTCAACATATCAAAAAAATCACTTATCATCTCACTCATCGGCATATCAAAGACGAGGATAGTCTGGTTTTTATTATCCATCGTCTCAAAAACGGCTCGATACCTTTGTAAAAGCTGCATCACGTCGCCGACATACCTATCGGGTGCCAGGATAGTGACTTTTACCCAGGGCTCCAACTTCATTCCTCGTCCGTCCTGGGCTTTTCCGGAAGAGTCAACGATATCTCGATACTCAACCTTCGGAGGTGTCAGAACGATACTTAACCCGAATTCTCTCTCTAGTCGCTCGCGGACAACATCGGCATGGAGTAATCCCAAAAATCCTACCCGAAAGCCCGTTCCCAAAGCCTGGCTATAAACGGCGGTATATTCCAAAGAGGAGTCGTTAAGGGTCAACTTATCAAAGGCTTTTTTTAGATTTAGATAGTCGGCGGTATCGGTGGGGAATATCGAAGCGAAGACCATCGGCTTAATCTTCTTATACCCCGACAGAACCAACTCCGATCCCGCGTCTTTATCGATGATTGTATCTCCGACGGCAACTTGATGAATGTCTTTAAGATTGGTGACAACATAACCGATCTCACCGACCTCGATCTTTTCGCCCTTTATCAAATCCGGTGAAAAAAAGCCGACTTCGTTGACCTCAAATTCCGTTCCCAGATTAGCCAGTCTGACCTTCTGTCCTTTTTTAAAGGATCCGTTAAAAACACGGACAAAGACAATCACGCCTCGATGGCTGTCATAGTAAGAGTCAAATATTAACGATTGTGAAAAAGAGTCGGCGGCGATCCTTCCTTCATCGGATTTTGGTGACGGCACTTTTATAATCACACTATTCAGCAACTCTTCAACGCCGGTTCCCGTTTTTGCCGAGACCTTATAGATCTCTTCTTCCTTAATGCCCAAAAAATCGACCAGCTGTCCTTTTGTTTTTTCCACTTCGGCACTGGGCAGATCAATTTTGTTGATAACCGGGATTATCGTCAAGTTTTTCTCAACTGCTTTATAGGCATTGGCGATTGTCTGCGCCTGGATCCCTTGAGTCGCGTCGACCAGCAAGATCACTCCCTCAACACAGGCCAATGTTCTGTCGACTTCATACGAAAAATCGACGTGTCCCGGTGTATCGATCAGATTTAAGATATAGCGATCTTTGTACCTCATCCTAACCGGCGCCAGCTTAATCGTAATTCCCCGTTCTCTTGAGATAGGATTTCTATCAAGCATCTGGTCTTCGTGCTTATCTTTTGATACCATGCCGGTTATCTCCAGCAGTCGGTCGGCCAACGTTGATTTTCCGTGATCGATATGGGCGATAATAGCAAAGTTTCGAATTTCATCCATAAAGGCTATCCGATATTGTATCATTTTTAACCTCTCTCTTCCCGTCAACACGCACACATCCTGTAGCTTATAACTTATAACTTTAAACTTGTAACTTATAACTTGTAACTCTCAACCCGCTAACCCGTTAACCCGTTAACCCGTTAACCCGTTAACACGTTAACCCGTTAACCCGTTAACCTGTTAACCCGTTAACCTGTAACATCCGCCATCCCCCATCCCGCCTCCTCTTTGTCATCCCGACGAAAGTCGGGATCCAGTCATAGGACTCCCAGCGCTAAAGAGGATTTATCGTATTCACTTTTCCCTTCTGACTTTCAATTTTGAATTTTAAATTACAATTTTGAATTTTTAATTTTGAATTTTTAATTTAGAATTATCTATCCGCCTTCCGATTCGGAGGGCAAGCTAATCACTAATCACTATCCACTATTTTTTGTATAATATCTAAATGATCTCCAAGGTCGTTCTTTTTTTCAAAAAATTCCGATACCGATTTCTGATCTTCCTTGCCGTTTTAGGTCCCGGTCTTATCACCGCTATCGCCGACAACGATGCCGGTGGTGTGGCCACCTATACGGTCGCCGCCGCCGCCTACGGTATGGCCTCACAGTTTCTGATAATTCCCGAAACCATTCTTTTAGCCGTCACTCAAGAGATCGGCGCCCGAATCGCCATCATCACCCGCAAAGGCCTTGGCGATCTTATCAGGGAGCGATATGGCGTCAAAATTTCTCTTTTTATCTTTATTCTCTATTTTGTTACCAATCAGGGGGTTATTCTTCAAAATATCTCGGGATTAAAAGCCTCAATTATGCTTTTCAAGATGCCCTGGCAGATTTCCCTCATCCTTATCTGTCTTTTACTCATCGTCACCGTCATCAAGTTCGACTACAAAAAACTCCAGCGGCTGTTTTTGATTATGATCTTTTTTTACCTCGCCTATCTTTTCTCCGCCATCCTCTCAAATCCGAACTGGAAGCAGGCGATGTATGATAGCTTCATCATTCCTCGCGACAAGAGCCTACTGACCAATCTAACTTTCTGGTTCTCCAGAATTGCCGTTCTCGGAACGACAATTACCGCCTGGGGTCAGTTTTTTGTTCATTCATATATCATCGATAAAAAACTTACCCCTTCCCATCTCAACGAAGAAAAAATAGAGATCTATCTCGGTGCCTTTATTACCAACTTTTTTTCCTGGATGATAGCTATTGCCGTTTCTTTTACTCTCTTTGCCAACAACGTCAAGGCCACCGACGCCTACTCGGCCGCCCTGGCGATGACTCCTTTCGCCGGCGAGATGGCAACTATGCTTTTTGCAACCGGTCTTTTCGGCGCATCGATCTTAGGGGTGACGATTGTTCCTTTGGCGACCGCCTATGTTTTCTCGGAGATGTTCGGTTATGAAGGCAGTCTCGATTCGGATTTTAGAAAAGGCAGACTTTTTTACACATTCTTTATCGTTCAGATCATCATCGGTCTTCTGATTACTCTTTTTCCCCAAACTTCGCTTTTCAAGCTGACAATCTATGCCGATTTTCTAAATGGCGCTATGCTACCTGTCATCTTCTACTTCCTGATAAAATTCTCCGAAGACGAGGAAATTATGGGTAAATACGTATCCAAAGGATTCGCCAGTATATTTATCAAGTTTTCAGGTAGCCTTATTACTTTTGCCGTTCTTATTTCTTTTATTGGCAAGTTTCTTCATATTATCTAACTTTGCTAAACTATATTAATGAGCCAATTTAAAAAATTAATTACCAATATTAAGCTTTTCATCTCTTATCGCGAACTTTTGTTTAATCTCTCCAATCGCGAGATTACCCAGCGGTACAAGCAGTCCGTCCTGGGTTACGTCTGGGTCATCCTGAATCCACTTTTTCAACTTCTTGTCCTAACCTTTGTCTTTTCAACCATCTTTCGCGTTTCTTCATTTAGCGTTCCCTATGTTATTTTTCTGATAGTCGGCCTTTTGCCGTGGAATTTTTTTAGTCAAAGCCTTGCTTCGGCATCAAATGCTCTGGTTGGCAATTCGTCTCTCATCACAAAAATCTACTTCCCTCGCGAGATCCTCGTCTACGGGACAATCGTCGCTAAGATTGTTGATTTTTTCTACTCCTGTCTTGTTCTTGTCTTGTTTTTTATCTTTTATCACGTCCATCTTAATATTAACGTCTTTTGGGTGATTCCGATCTTTATCGTTCAGCTGATCTTTACCGCCGCCTTATCCCTTATCATCGCCTCTCTAAATCTTTTTTATCGCGACATTCAGTATGTTCTGAATCTCGTCATTTCACTCTGGTTTTATCTGACACCGGTCATCTATCCGGTTGAACAGTTTCCGGAAAAGTATCGCTTTATTTTTACCGTCAATCCGATGTCCGTTATCATCAATGCCTATCGTCAAACCGTTCTTGGAGGAGGGGAGCCCAACTTTAATAGTCTTGCGATCGCCCTTATTACTTCGGTTATTCTTTTTATCGTTTCCTTTCTGGTCTTTAAAAAATCCGAGGGCAAATTCGCAGACTATGTTTAGCGGATAGAAAATAGTCGTAGGAGACAGGAGATAAGCGATAAGAATAAAACTATAAATAAACAAATAATTTATGAAAAAAAGTTTCGGAGATTTGAAAATTTGGCAACTTGCGACTTACCACTTACGACCTACGACCAACCGTCATTATAAAATTTCTACCAAATATTAGATAATAGATAATAGAATATTATGTCCGCCAACATAGTTGCCGAAAATCTGACCAAACAGTACCATCTATCCAAACATCGTACCTTTAAGGAGTTTCTTCCGGCGCTTTTTTCCGGTCAAAAAATAATTAACAATTTCAAAGCCCTCTCGTCTTTAAACTTTTCAATCGATAGAGGTAGCTCGCTCGGAATTCTTGGAAAGAACGGCTCCGGAAAATCGACGTTATTAAAGATTATTGCCGGTGTCACCAAGCCTTCCGACGGCAGGATAACCGTCAAAGGCAAAGTAGCGCCTCTTATCGAACTCGGAGCCGGCTTTCATCCCGAACTAACCGGAAAAGAAAACGTCTATCTCAACGGCTCAATTCTTGGTATTAAGAAAAAACAGATGGATCTTTACTACAAAGATATTGTTGCCTTTGCCGAGCTTGAGGCGTTTATGGATCAACCGGTCAAATACTACTCTTCAGGGATGTATATGAGGCTGGCTTTTTCCGTCGCCGTAGCCGAACAGCCCGACATCCTACTTGTCGATGAGATCCTGGCCGTCGGCGATCTTCGCTTCCAGCAAAAATGTCTTGATAGAATTGCCTCCTTCCAGAATCGGGGAACCACCCTTGTTCTTGTCACTCACAGTCCCGATCAAATCGAAAGATACTGTCGGAGAGTGCTTGTTCTCGACAAGGGAAATCAAAAGTATTTCGGTACCGTCAAAGAAGGCGTCGAGCTCTACAAACAATCCCTCCAACCCCCACCCCGTTAACCCGTTAACCCGTTA
>MWSR01000067.1 GCA_002050095.1 Microgenomates bacterium UTCPR1 | reverse complement strand
AAGTCCTCTCCGTTTCGTCGGATCTTTGATTTTAGGAGATCATCGTTTTCAATATTAATCATCGTCTTGACAAGTTCATTCTCATTATCAAACAAGAATCCTGTTTTACGGTTATCGATTATTTTTTTGGGACCTCCGGAGTTATGGCAAAGTACAATACATCCTGACGCCATCGCCTCAAGTGGTGAGATACCAAAGTGTTCAACCAGTTCTGGATGTTTGCGCTCATCGTTACCAAGGCCGGTAAGGTGCCAGAAGTAATCGGCTTTCCGGTATAGTGTCTTTATTTCATCGGAGTTAATGTTCGGCTTAAAGATAATCGAGCTGTCTTTTTTTGCCAGCGATCTTAGTTCGGCAAGATACCGCCGATCTTCTTTCTTTAAGCCACCGGCAAGGATCAACTTATAATCGTTAAAGGATCTATCAGCCCTTTTTAACATCATATAAGTGTCAATTATTTTTTTCTGATTTTTGCTGTGGAGTTGAGGAAAAAACCTGCCAACCGATAAAATAATTTTTTCTTTTTTAATCGGATTCTTAATAAAGAAATCTTCCTCTATGTACGGAGTAATTGTAATCGGATCAATTCCATACTTTTTCAGATGTTCGGATACATAATCGGAGATACTGATGAATTTATAGTTGAGAAGTTTACAGCGGTTAACGAGATTGAGCCGATATAATTTCGGATCGGGGACCATGCAGTAGACGTAGTTCTTTTTTGCCGAGGAAAAAAAATAACTACCGTCGGTAACGTAAAAGAAATAGTCGTAGTTTCTTAAAGTGTTCATAGTCTTTAGCGAAGAACCAAGAAGTTTATTCGTCGATATCCAGCTTGTCGTCTTGGGAAGTTGTAGATTAAAACGTTTATAAATTGGAAGAGTCAGGTTCTCGTTCCAGAAGATAGTCGGTTCCGAATGATCGGATGATAAGGCCTTGATGATAGAGAGAATATGTTTTTCACCGCCACCGAGAGTGTCAAGGTATGGGTTATAGAGAGCGATTCTTAATTTTTTTTTCATAAAGAAAAAGGTAAGTTATTGTCTTTGAATATGCTTGATAAATAGACTCAATTATACCAAAAGTCCCGTCCATAAAACCAAGATTCCTAAAAAGACGACGCCATAACTCGGCAACAAATTTTCTAAAAAAAGTAGCTGTAGAAGCGTCTCTTTTGGCCTTAAAAAGCAAGTCGGACTCGATGTCTTCAAAGATCACGGTTTTGTCAACCATTTTATCCAGAGATCCGTGAAAGTAGTGCTCAATTGAGTTGGTCAATCTTCCTTTTTCGCCATTTAGCATTGGAGTGGAGTGAATTTTTTTAGGCCATTCAACAAAAAATTTTTTATTTATCATTCTTATTTGATAGTCAGGCCACCAACCCCCGTATTTCAGCCATCTGGTTTTTGCGAATATATTCTTTCTGGGAGTTTCGTAGTGGGTAACTAAAGTATCTTTGTCTAATTTTTCTTTTATTTCGTTGGCTAATTCTTTGGTAATCCTTTCATCGGCATCCAAAACAAATACCCAATCGGTTTCCGATTTTGAGATAGCATACATCCGAGCCGGTTCAACGTACAATGAGGGTTGGAAAGAGTATACCTTGGCGTTAAATTTTTTAGCAAGCTCAACCGTCTTATCTTTACTCTCCATATCAACAACAACTATTTTTTTGGTCAGAATCCGGGCCGTTCGCAGGCAGTCAACGATATTTTTTTCTTCATTGCTGGTATTTATAATTACGGTTATTTTATCCTGTTGCATAGTCTTATTCTATCATTTAAGAGATGGGTATATAAAGTTTTATAAATACCTTACTTGAAACCTTGGGTGTATTAGATCGAAGGAGGCAAGTTAATTTCAAAGTAAACCACAAAAACGGCTCATTTTCCGTTATTTCAAGGTCCATTCCTCGACAGTAACGTTTGGAGTAACAACTTTCTTGTCTGTGAGCACGGCGTTTTTTGGAGTATTATCTTTTCGCCATTCGGTAACTCGAAACCGATAAGGATCGGATTCGATTATGTAAAAGCACTTATTGTTTCGGTAGTCGTAAGAGGAAATTTTATAGCCTTCGACTCTTGAATAGTAATTCATTAGATAGATATAAGTATGGGGGATGACGGGCGGGGTATAGATTCTAAGGCAAAAATCGTTTTTATCGGTTTTATTTTGGACGTAATTAAAAACAGCTTCCTGTTCCGCCAATCCGTAGATTTTTTTTACAGGTTTTGTGGAAAGGTTGTTGTATATCGCATAGCCGTTAACGCCAATAAAAATTAGTAGAATTACAGTTGCGATTACTTTGTTTTGTTTAGAGAAGATAGAGTACCCAAGTAAAAAAATAAAAATAAAAAAGTACTGAATTCCTTCAAAGTAGTTCGACCAGAAGTTATCTCTATAAACAAGGGAAATTAAAAATAAAAATAATGTCAAGCACAGAAAGAAGGTTAATATTTGAGAAGTTGTCTTTTCCTTTTTGCGATATACAAAGAAAGCGGTGGCGGTGAGTATGCTTAGAAAAATAATAGTCGGATAGAACTCTCCAAAAGGAATTGATTTCAAATAGCCCATAAATGCTCCTATCCGATCGATAAAAACCAAATTATAAGGTTTTGGGTTGAAGAGTTTTGGAGCGGTAATAAATCCGATAATGGTTTTTGATTGGAGAAAATGATTTTTTAATTCGAAAAGAGCTCTTGGCAGAAAGGGAATGAGGATACCGATAATTATCAACGGAATACTCTTGAGGTTATAGATTTTTTGTCTGATTAAAGGAATAACCAAAGCGGTAATAAAAAATACGGGAATTAAAAACATTCCAAAAGCAACCTCAAATTCAAAAACGAATCCCAAAGTAAGTCCGAGAATAAATAACCAATATTTTGCTAATTTTTTCTTTTTTAATAAGATAACGGATACGGCAATAAAGAGAAGAAGAATGTTAGGAACTACGGCGTTGTTGGCAGCGGTAAAACTAATCGGAATCAAATAGGGGGAAGCCGAAATCAGCGACAGATAAAAAAGGGCGGTAAGATCATCAAATTCTTTTTTTATAAAGAAGAAAAAGGCAAGATTTGCCAAAAGCGACAAAGCAAACATAAAGTAGTAGTAACCGATCGGAAGTCCGTTGAATAACAGGCGGGGGATTACCAGAAGATAATACCACCAGGCGCCGTGAAACAGACCCATGATCCCCGTTGTCGGACCGATAAAGGTCGGCTTCAGGTTTTCAACCATTTCTGATGCTTTAAGGAAGTCTCGGCCTTGGTCATAAGTATATGGTACGGTGTGATTTAGTATCGGTCCGAGACGAAAGTACAGGTAGACTGCGATTAAGATTATGAAAATTGCTTTTTTCCAAATTGACATTTTAAAATTATATCAATGGTTGCAAGATAAAGATATGGAAGAAGTAAAATCAGGTACCTCGCGTTAGTAAATCCGAAAAATTGAGATAATGAATAGATAATGATCCAAATAAATAATGGGGAAGAGGTGTCTATTATTGATTTAATTATTCCGATAAGAAAAAAAATTGGCCAAAGAAACGAAAAATGATTTTCAGGAGATAATTTTTTTAAATCAGGATCAGAATAAAAATGACCGGTAAACATCAGTTTTAAAAACGAATCATTAAGACGGATAGTTGCTTTTCTACCTTCGGTATGGAATATATAGATATATTTTTGTAGCTTCAAAAAATCCATTAAGTTTCTTCCTTTTGAGAAAAATTGAAAATAGTTAATAGTAAGAATAAAGAAAGAAAGAATAGTGCTAAGTGTAAAATGGATGAGTCCCTTTAAATCTTTTTTAAATACTAAATATAATACGGCAGACGCGAAAGCAGGTAGTACCAAAGCAAAAAATTTTATTGACATGATTAATCCCAACATTATTCCCGATACGTATATAAAAATGAACTTATTATTTTCTCTATATTTGATCAGGAAAAGGAAGAATAGATTTAGAAAGCCGAAGAGGAGGAGGTCAAGAAGGGTTGCGAAATAGTTAACGACAAAAAGTGGCTCAAGCCCTGCAAGAAGTGTTAACAGTAAACTTACGAGCTTATCTTTGATCACTTGTTTGCAAAGTAGGTAAAAAGTAATAAGTGCGAATAACCCTGAAAACATACTGAAGAGGTACTCATTTCCTAAATAAATGGCAGAAAGCCCAATAAGATTTTTACCCAGTGGTGGCGTTTCGGAGTTTATAAGAATTGGATCTGTGCCAAGAACATATTTTGCACCGGCGTATGCATAAAGAAAGTCATCACCAATTGAGTTCTGACTTTCCGATATAACCCACTGCGATTCATTATAGCGTTTTTCATACATTTTTATATTGAATTTATTAATAAAAATTTTATTAAATTCAAAAAGTTTAAATGAATGAAAAAAGTTAAACAAAATTAGAAATGAAAGTACAATAATTAATAGATTTTTATTTTTCATTTTTCATTATGTTACTATTATACTAACTTAGTATGCATAAGAATCTTAAAAAGTATCTTTTCTTCTTTATATCTTCAATTTTTTTAATTTTTGTTTCGTATCGGTATTTTTTATATTCGGTATCCTTTGCATTTGTTGATGAGTATGACAACGTTGTAGCTGGATATTTTATGAGTAAGGGTTACTCTCTATTTAGTCAGATCTTTCATAATCGACAATTCGGAATGGTTTTTATAAGCTATGTATTGCAAGTAATAACGAAGCCGGAATCTTTGTATAGCCTAATACTCGTCCATAGACTTTCTATTATATTTTTTAGTTTTGCTTTTTTTCTTTTATTATCGGTTAGATTTGGAATAATAGGAATGGTATTTAGTGTTCTTTTTGAGGTTTTAAAGTTTTTTTTATTTGGAAACTTGTTTTTAGCAGAATCGTTCATTGTTTATCCCGTTGTATATTTTTTTCTTTTATATTTTGATGATAAGAAAGAAATTTCCTTATTAGAACAAATTTTTATAGTTGTCTCATTCATATTCGTAGTTTTTATGAGAGAAGTGTATATTCCTTTGGCTCTGTTCTTGTTTATAGCTCTGCTCGTGAGATATAAAAAATTTAATAAATCGTTTTTATTTATAGGTTTAGTTATAGCTATTTCTTTTGTTTTTAAATTCATAGATTTAAAAGAATATTACTATCAACTTGTTAAGCTGAACAGTTTAAGACTGGTGCCTGATAGTAAGCATTTTGAAGGAGTAAATATAATTTCGAGCTTATTTTATTTCATCATCCTTTTATTTAAGGGACCTTGGAATGACTTTAGGATAATTTCCGTAGCATATTCTTTATTATTTATTTTATCTTTAATATTCCTGTTATTGAAAAACAAAGAGAAGATAGCGCTTTTTATGTTTATTGCATTAAGTCTTGCAGCTATTAGGACCATTGAACCCGGTAAACCATTCTATGGAACATATAGATTAATTCAATTTTATGCTTTACTAATATCTTCTATTTTGGTGTCTATAATTATTTTTAGAAGATTTAAGATTAAGATGGGTAGACCAATTGAAATTTTATTAATTGCAGTATTCTTTTTTTCAGTATTTAATAAATCGAGTTTTTTATTTACAAAGATAGATAGAAATAAGGAATTTAATATTGCTTATAATCGTTATTTTGTCGGTGGAGAGGTCATCAAATTATTAAAAAAGGATAATGATAAGCTATTTGTAGATGGTTACGATAGTCTCCTATTTTACACTTCACAAGCAAAACCATCTTTTAAATATGTTTTTTATTATCCGGTTATGATTAATGTGAAAATGTATGAAAAGGAAAAAAACGAAATGTTTATTACCAATAAGCCTTCATTCTATTTTATTGATTGTATCTCAAGGTCAACAGCAAAAATTCCTAAAATCGTGGAAAGAGAATATGTGCAGTTTTCTTATGATCGAACAAAAGGAGATACGTGTCTATACATTAGTAAAGAAAAGGCTTATACCATTGATCCTGAGCAGCTTAACAAAATTGCAAAAACGTATGGTTATTTTCTAAATTTATCTCCCAAAAATGATCTAAAATACCAGTAAGCTTCTATCGGATGCCTTATGCAGTATTCTATATTAAGTTTACAATTGGGCGCAAAATAGACATTTTTTTTAAAGTATATAAATTCGTTATCGATTTTTATTTTAAGTTTTGTTTTTAAAGGTAGATCGCTATATAAATCGATATATTGTATTAAGTTTTTGTTTAAATTACTTACTACGATATTTTTTGTTAATTTTTTTTCCGTAATAATGGAGATCTTGTTCAATAGGATTATAGGGAGTCCATATTTATCTCTTAATACTAAAAAAAGCCTTACAGGATTGCGACCAGCTACAGCGTACTGATTATGAGCTATTAAGTAACTCATTCTATTGTCTAATTTATGGTTTAAGGGCTCCGGAAAAAATAACGGATAATTTATTTTTCTCAATTTTTCATCGGACCCTTTGTTTGAATTAAATTTAAGAGTCCAATTGTTTCTATCATTACTTGATAAAAGATTAATATTGGGTTCATTTTTCCAGTAAATTTTAAAACTTTTTTTATTATTATCAACAATTAGCTCATTAGAGGAATGATCATTGATTTGGGGTTTAAGGTTTTCTTCCGATACGTTTTCGATGTAAATTTGATTTTCGAAGAATTTCAACCGAATTATTTTATTATTTAAAGATTTATATTTAATAGAGATGTTGTCTTTATTTTTTTCTATTTCATAAGATTGATTATCACTAATATCAGGCAAGCTGATTCTGTCATTATGATTTTTAATATCGTTTGTATGTCTAACAATGAATTGTTGACTATCTATTTTTTTCTTTTTAAAGAAATCTAATAGTGAATTGTTATTTTCTTCTCTTTCAACTGAACCGTCGATCAAGTAAGGAACAATCCAATAGCCGCTTTTTAATGCCTGTTTGTCATAGTAGGGGTCTTTAAACTCTTTATCGTATACTCTTAAATCGGTAATAGACAACCGACTACCCTGAAGTATCATTCTAATTCTATAATTAGGAGTAGTTATCCATGCTGCACGATTGACAATACCACCTACATCTTCTTCTCCGTCGTATATTGTAATTTTTTGTTTTCTCCAATAATTATAAAAATCTTCAAGATCCGTTATGAGTTTGACTTTATTTAAATTTGAGTAATCCCTAATAATTTTTATTTGTTTAAAGTATTCATCCTGATATTTCTTATCCATAGAGTTTTCCAATCCAAGATTTGCAAAACCTCTTCCTGTGTTATTTCTCGCAATAGTATAGTTTAAGAGTTTTTTAAAGTAGCTAATATCTTTATCACCTCTAAGGTAGTCATTAGGTTGACTTGTAAAAGTGCTCGTATCGTCTCCGTAATTGTATAACGGGTCACTTACAGTTTGTCTTACTATTAGTACGGGATTATCAAAATCATAGTTAAGTATAAATAACCAATTTCGACTGGCTGGATATGGGTAGTGTGGAGGGCCTCCATATAAAGTATAACTATCAACGCCATATTGTTCTCTCGTTATTTGGAAAATTTTTACTCCGAAATTATTATGAATATAATTCAACGTTTGCGTATCTATCATCCATGCTGAAGAAATAGTTGGATACGAATTGAAGACTTCAAAAAAAGTATTAAACAGTTTATTTGCAATTTTTATGCGGTCTTCTTGAGGGTAACCAACAGAAAATATGTTTTGTGCTTCATACCAAGTATCGTTGGTAATTTTATGTTTAACTCCTGAATCTTTTGCAAGTTGAGGAGTGATTTCAAATAATATTGCCGGGGTTATTAGAGAGCTATTATCTTTTATATATCCTTTTATTATTTCCATCCAAGAAGAATTAATTAGAGCATCATATCTAAAAGCCAAAATAATCGGAATGTTATATTTTATATGTTGTTTAATTTGGTTCTGAAGATTTTCTAATGATCCGGGAGAACAACATTCTTGTCCTCTTACTTGACCTATAAATAAAACATCTCCGGGTGAGTTTGCTTGTACAGATGTATTTAATACTAATATGCTAATCAATAATAATAAGAGCAGAGTAAAAGGTTTCTTCATCTATGGCTAAAGAAAAAATTCTTAATCAGATGAAGTTTTGTCCGAAATGGAGCGTATTTTAAGCCGAATATTAGCTGATTCCTTCTTTGATATCTTTGATGAAGAGCGGATCCGCTTCCGCCTGTTGATTGCGCGTTTTTATGATAGATAACTATTTCTGGATTATAGTACAAGTCAAATCCGTTTCGTTTTGCCCGTTCACAAAAGTCGGAATCTTCATAGTAAAGGAAGTATCTTTCATCCCAAAAGCCGACCCTGTCCACGACTTTTTTATTAAAAAATAACATACACCCAGTGATAAAGTCCGTTTTTTGAAATTCGTTATACTGGCCTTTATCAACCTCGTCAACTCCTCGGTGATAGGTATAGACATTATTCCAGTCATCAACCCCTCCCGCGTACCAGATAACTTTTCCAATATCGGATTTTCGGTACTTTTTATGGTATTCGTAGCCCGGCGCATAGTAGATCTTTCCGCCGAAGATATCGGCTTTTTTAAATCCGTTTTCCGCTTCGATGACAAAATTTTTATCAAAAAATACATCATTATTTATTGCGCAGAATTTATCCATTCCTTTTTGCAAAAAATACTTTGTTCCTTGATTTATTCCATAAGCATAGCCTTTATTTGGAAGTTGAAAAAGGACCACTTTCATTGGATACTTCTTTATTTTAAAATCTTCTTTTTTCGACGACACATCGGCGATATAGACTTTCGTTTTATCGGCATCTTTAATTGAAGAAAGGCTGTCAAGAAACTCTTCGGTCATTTTGTACTGGTTATAGTTTACGATGATTAAGCCGATTGGATTCATAGTAACTTTTTGATGAGTTTTTCTTTCAGGGTTGTCTTCGGTTTCCAGCTTAAGACTTCTTTTAAGCCGTTTTTGAAAAAATCCGCTTCGTCTATTTTTTCTTCCGTTTTAAATTTTTTCATTTCTAAGTAATAAAAATAGACGAAAAAGTAATAGATCATCTGAAGCATTGCCAGAACGAAGCCCTGTTTACCGTCTTTATAACCCTTTGCGGCAAAATAGCGGCTGATGAATTCGTTCAGCGATCTTTTGATTGTTATAGAAAAACCGTATTCTTTCTTTTCGTCAACGAATTCTTGAGCTTCATATTTTGCGTATCTTTTCGCTTTGCTAAGAAATTCATCAATATCCCGATAGTTGTGATGGACCAAAGCAAATTCTTCTTTCGCTTCGACTTCGAAGCCGTGCCCCGATACTTTTGGTTGTCGATGAATAATCTTCGGCCATTTGACCTTATTTTTTTTGAACAGTCTTACCTGGTAATCGGGCCACCAGCGGCTATGTTTGATCCACCTACCGAATATTATATTTTTTCTTGGGATCTTAAAAAAGTCGTATGACACAAGGTGGGACTTGATGATAGTTTTTAATTTGGGAGTAACAATCTCATCAGGGTCAAGAAAGAAGACATAATCACTCTTTACAAAATCTTTAGTTTTCTCCCGAATAATCTCGACGTAAGGAACTTGTCTGTCAACTTTGACAAGCTTAACTTTCCTAATTTTTTTTAAGATTCCAATCAACTCGGGTGAAATTCCGATATCCACGATAACAATCTCCGTAACAAAATCGATTACCGAATCAATTACTTTTTGCAAGAATGGTGGGTTGTCTTTTACAACTATGACCGCTGAAATGTTTTCCATATTTCGGTAAATAAATTAATTCTAAAGACGACCTTAAGAAAAAACAGATACGTTATTATACCGATAATAATAGAGATTATCAAAAATAAGAAACCGTTCGGAAGAAGATAGAAGGAAGTAAGTACCGCCAAAGACATCACCAATGAAGAAAGAAGGGATTTATAAACATTCTTTATGAACGAGAAATCGATTATTTTCTTTGTAATTGAAATGACTACGGTAAAAGACAAAGAGAGAAGAAGAAGGCTAATCGGGAAGCCGAATCCGTGGTAATAAAGTGTCAAGCTGGGGACCAATATCCAAGTCAGGATAGTCCAGGCGACCATAAAATAAAATGAAATCCTGACCTTCCCCAATCCGTTAAGAAGGTTTATAAAGGGAGTTGAAAACGACGACAGGAGGGCCGAAGCGCAAAAGAGATAGAAGTACGGCAGTGCCGGTGACCACTTTCCATATTTTGGAATAAGATCCACAACCCGACTCATAATAATCGCCAGTCCGAAAGTAGCGGGTATAACTATGGCGGATTGATAAAATATTGTTTTTTCAATTATATTTTTTAATTTGTTAAGATCGGATTGAAACTTGGAAAATAAAGGAAATAAGACCCGGCTCAACGAATCCATAATTATTCTTATCGGTGATTCGGCCCACTTCTTTGCCCAGCCTATATATCCCAAGGTTTGAAAGCCGAGCACTTTTCCAAGGTAAAGGGTAAGAAGATCGTCTTTTACAAGAGCAAGAAAAGAAGATATCTGAAAAGGGAGTCCGAAAGAGAGAAGTTTTTTCAAAGAAGAGTACCTTATCTTGATTCTTATCTTCCATGGAGAGATTATGTAGATGGTAATAACACCGGTTAAAGATCTGATTATTACGGCATAGGTAAAACTGGTCAGTCCTTTTCCGGCGATAGCAAGAGCGATTACCATAAGATAAAAGACGGTATTTTCAAGGATCTGAACAAGGACGATTTTTTGAAAATTAATTTTTCTTTCAAGAAATATGGACGGAATAGTTTTTAGCGATGAGAGAAAAAAAGAAAAAAGAAGAGCCCAATAAAGGTACTGACTCTCAATCGTTAAATGATAAAAATTCATTATCGGCTTCGTGGCAAAATAACCGATTAGAATAATACTGATTATAAGAATCTGCTGCACGGTAAAAACAGTCGCAACATCATCGTCGCTTATTTCCTTTTTCTGGATCAAAGACGCGGCCAGGCCAATATCGGAAAAATAGTTCAAAATGGCAATTAAAGAGAGGACGGTAAAGTAGATCCCAAAAATTTTTGGGGTTAAGAGAACGGTCAGTACCAGGTTGGCAATAAAACCCAATACTGCCGAATAGCCACTCTGAAAAAAAAGGCTGATGGATGAAATAACCGTATTTTTTTTTATCAAATTCAAACTTTCATTTTTTTCCATATATTTTTATCTATGAGGATCAAAAGAAGAGCGGTTAATGTCAATACGGTAATTACATTACCGCCGATTTCAACCGGTGTTTGCCGATATTTGATTTTAATTGTAGATGGTGCATCAAGCCTGATTATCGGTCGGCCAAGGGAGTCAAATTTTTTTGGTATAAACTCATTATTATTGATGCTGATTTTCCAGTAGGGAAGATAGTGGATGTTTATAAGATATGTGCCTTTTAGCAAGGTTTTTGCCTCTTTTTCGTAAAAGGTATCTTTAACGGTATTAACCGGTAAGAACTCTTTTGAGACAACCGGGCCTTTACCGACATATTCATCGATCTTATATGGTGTTTTTTTCGGTTGATATTCCAGCCAGTCGTTATATGAAACGACGGTCGGCAGGTACTCGGGAACATAGTAGACAACCGAAGTTGTCAGATAGTCTTGAGTTAATATGTCTTGCTTTAATTTGACCAAAGACATCGGAAATTTGGTGAAAAATTTTGTGTTATAAAAAATGTTTACGGTCACCAAAATGACTAAACCGGCTTTAACTAGAACGTTTTTATTATTTATTACCAGATATCCCGCCAGCAGGCTCAAAAAGATGATAACAAAGTCGAGAAATCTCCACGAGAATTGAAATATTTTTGAATACGGATCTGTCAACTTCCAGATAAAGCTTGATTGACCCAACGTCATAAAGATAGAAAATACCGACAGCGCCAGGAAGAAAATAAAAATGATTCTGCCTTTTAATTTTTTATAGTTAAGGATAGCCCAAAAAACACCCAGCGAAGCCATAACGATCATTAGTTTTCCAACCATAAAAGCCATCCCGTCATTTTCACATCCGCCGACGGATCCTCCATAACCCCACGCTCCCGACCATAGTTGTTTTAGACATAAAAAGCTTGAATACGGACTCGACCCCGAAGCAATGTCCACGGCATGGGTAAATTTGAGCTCGGTCAGTGCCGGTAAAAAAAAGTAACCGGCCAAAAGAAACGACATAAAGAAGGCGAGATAGTTTCTAAACAGATTCTTTCCGACAACAAAGATGTATATGGCCAAAAATCCCGAGCCGATAAGAGAAAGCAAGTTGTGAGAGGTTAAGGTGAGGCTTGTAATGACAACCGTTATTAAAAAGATAAATCGATCACTTTTTTTATTGCTATTCAGCTTTAAAAGATACAAAGTTAAAGGGAAAAGGGCGATAAACCAAATTTCCGCCAAATCTCCGCGGATGAAAATTTGGGAAGCCATCCAAGGAGAGCTTGCCAGAAGAGAGCCGGCGATAAGGCCGGCCGGGTAGCCGATAAGCTTGTTACCAAGAAGATACATTCCGACAAAAGCAATCACGGTTGCCAAGAGGAAGGATATCTTTACACTGTTGATCGGATCAAAACCCAAAAGATGTATGACCGACGAGATCCAGTAGGCCGTTGGTGCATAGTAGTTAAAAACGGGATAGCCCAGATTGAAGGAGAAATTGGCAGCGATCCGAGGGGGTATCTGACCTTTAAGTAAGCTCGATGTGAACTCTTTGACTCTTGCCGGTTGAGTCGAATCGTGGTAGTCAAAGACAATATTTGAAGGAAGCAGTCTCTTTCCAAGATAGAATATAATGATAAAAATCACCAAGCTGAAAAAAATTTTTCTCATTAGCTATATTATATCATCTAAGATCTTTGGAAAAGTTGCCCTAAAGTCCGATCAATTATGGCAAAAATTCCGAAATTCAAACACAAAATAACAGGTCTATTGCGCAGGTACGAGCTTGAACATATAGAAGCTGGATCTTCCCCCGGGTTTTTCTATTTTCCTAACTAACTTCATTGGCCAGACTTCCCTAAAGTCTTCGCGATGAGAGAAAAAGATGTAAATATTGTTGTCTTTTAGGAGTGGCTGATGTTCTTCCAAGGTTTCTTTATTCAGAGGCCAGTATCCTTTTAAAGTTATTCTATCGTCGGGTTTCAAAAAGACATCAAGGACGTCATAGGCCATACCAAAGTTTCCTTCGGCAATAATAATTACCGGTTTTTCTTTAGCCTTTTCTCGGGCAAATTCCATCGTTTCTTTTATTCCCCAGCCGGCCGGCCATCCTTCGATATACTGCCCCCTATCAACAGGAGGAAAAGGTATATTTTTGTAATCAAAGACAATTGTGTAGTCAAAGTAACTTACGCTAAGAAATATCAGTAAGAAGAATACGGTTTTTAGTTTATTGATTTTAATCCGGGAAAGGTAAAATGAACAGAGTAAAAGCAATATCGAAGCAAAAAATATCAAATAACGAGGAAATAGAACTTTAGTAAAAAAGATGATTGCGGTAAGTGGAAGGACAATCCAAAGGAGAAAATAAATTCCGAGTTTTTCGTTTCTTCTTATAAGTTCTATAAGTCCTATAAGACCGATTACTCCTATTACAAATCCCATCTCCCAAAGTATGAAAAGAGGAGTATTTTTTAGATTATAGAAAAAATATTGGAACGGGGTTTTTAGGAATTCGGAAAAACTCATTACAAAGGTAAGGTTTTTCTGGGCAACATAGTGCATAAAAGGAGATAGTCTTTGGACATTGTAGATAACAAGGGCAACTGTCGCCGCTAAGCCCAAAAGAACATAAAAGTTAATCGACTCTCTGATTAATTTTTTAATGTCTTTCCGAAAGACGAGAATTGGTGCCAGGATACCAAGCATCAAAAATATTCTTACCGATGATTTTGCTAGCAAAAACATTCCTCCGGCCAGTCCAAGGATAAGTGAGGTCGACAACCTTCTTTCTTTAACAAGCCAGATAATAAAAAGAAATATCCAGATAAATCCGGCATTTACCCATGAGTCAACCAAAGCTAATCTTTCGTAAAAAAGAAAATAGGGAGTCACTATATAAAGAAAAGATCCGATAAGAGCGGCCGGTTTTCCAAACAGATAAAAAGCAAGAATAAAAAAACCAATTAGGCTTATCAATCCGCCGGCAACTCCAAATAGTCTCCCTGCCAGCAAAGCATTATCGGGAAAAAACTTTAAGAAGGGGATCGTTCCCCAAGTTTGAAGAGGTTGTTTGCCGTCGGTTAGAGAGATAAATCGCCAGGTGGCATCACTTCGGGCAACCTTCGCCCATCTAATATATATTCCCTCATCGGAAAATATTGGAAACTTATCTAAATTAACAAAACGGGTTAAAAAAAATAAAAAGAGAATTAAGATGATCAACAATATATCTTTACGCGAGAAAGTCTTTCTTAAGAAACTAAATATCTTAAATATGTCAAACATAGTTTATTTTTTTAACTCAATCAATTTAAGATTAAGCTTTTCGCTTTCGGCGATGACCGATACTGCGATTCTATCACATTTTTTTATCTCACAGATCATCAACTTTTTTTGGCAGTCACCGTTTTTTATACCATCTTCATCATTGGAGTCCAAAAGGTACGAGACCGCCTTCGGTGCAAATTTAAGATCGGAATTTTCGATTTGATAAGCGATACAGTTTTCGGGTAGGTTATATTGTCTAACCGTTTTTACAACTTTTTTAAAAAAGTATAAGCTTGAGTCGGTCTTGGCGAAGGCGGGCGACATTATCAAGTTGATGATGATGAGCGGAATCATCAGGAAGAAAACTTTTTCAAAGAGGATTGCAATCATAACAACAAGAGGAATAATAAGAACAAGAAGATAGTAAGGGACAATCCATTGACGGTATGCAAAAAGAGTTAGAAGAAGAACGGAATAGATGATGAAGAGATTTTTTTTATTAGGATCCTTTTTTGAACAGCGACAGAAGATGTTCTTTAGGCAAATAAAATAAGTTACGATAGAAAAAATCAATCCGAGAGGAAGGAAGCCGAAGAAAAGATTTCTTGCAATAAACTCGGGATAGTCTTTCACAAAGGCTTTAAAGGAGTTCATTATTCCGAAAGAATGTCCGGAAGTCGTCCGCCCCAAAAACGAGAATATTTCTTTCAGATTAGGGTAATTATTTTTTATTTCGTAAAAAAAGAAAGGGCTAAGCATGAGCATAAAAATTAATGAAGATATTATTAGTCTTTTCCAATCCTTTTTAAAAAGAGGAAAAAGAAATACCGCAATCACCAAAAGGAAACCCTGATAATGAAGCTGGAAGGTAAGATTGGCGAAAATAACCGCAAAATATATGAAGTTTTTTTGAATCTTATTTCTATTGTCGAGATAGAGATAAAGAAAATAGAGTGAAATTATAGTAAAGAAAGGAATCGGATTCGGGTTCCAGGCAAAACGTGAATACTCGATAGAAAATGGAGAAACCGCGTATAGGAGGGATGAAATAACGGCAATCTTTTCATTAAAGAATTTACGACAAAAAAAGTATATTAGAGGCGCTGCGATGGCGTTTAAGAGAGCTACCATAGATGCCGGCGCTACCGGTGAATGTGAAAAAAGATAGGTAGCGGACATCAAGTAGTACCAGAAAGGCGCCAAGAAAAAGTTGCCAACCGATGCTTTAGGTCCGAGTAAAATCATCTCTCCTTTATCAAAATGATCTTTTATATAGATTAGATCTCTAACTTGATCCTGATGATAGGCGATAAATTCCGGCAGTCGGTACACTCGCAGAAAAAACGCCAGGAAAAAGATTGCCAAAGCCATTAGATGGTGTCTATGTTTTTTTATTGCTTCCATAGGTATTTAAAGTTGGTTTGTTTTAGACTGTCTTTTAAGTCGGGTACCGTTTCAAAAGCGGATGGGAATACTTTGGTCTGATAGACAAAGTAAGTCCGCAGGTCGTAAAAAATCGATAACCCGACTACTATAGCAAGTCCAAGATAGATTATTTTTTTGAAGTCTTTTATGCTAAGGAGTTTGGAGACGGTTAGGCCGACGTAATAGGTTAGCGGCGGTAGTACCGATATCGTTCGAAGCATATTGGGATTTTCCCACGGATAGATAGTCAATGAAGGGATAACTGATATTAACAGATAGGTCATAAAAACTATATTTAAGGGTTTTTTGAAATCTTTTAGAGAAAGAGCAATTCCGGCGATAAACAGAAAAAACATCAGCGGATTAATAGCCGGTTTTCCGGGGTAGTTATGACGGCCGTTTAGATCGCCTTTATATACAAACATCATGGCGACAGAGCCGATATTTTGTATCGTTCCGCCGACTTTTTGATTAAATGTCATCTTGTGATTTTTCCAAAAAAATAATTTGTCCACCCTGCTGTCTTGATGGGTTGAAAGATATAAAGTTAAAGGAGTAATTGTGATGATGAACGGAACAAGAAAGACCAACAAGTTTTTAAAGATCATTTTCCTATTTATTTTTTCTTTGGTCAGCGATCGGCTTGTAATATAGGCGATTGGCACAATGGCAAAAAATCTGCCTGGAGTATACGAATTGAAGGCCAGTCCCGAAAAGAGTCCGCTTAATAATAGATTATGATTATCCAATCTGTCTTTTTTGCCGAATAAAAAATATAGTGATGTTAATTCGAGAAAAATTAGCAGAGTTGCTTCAAAAGAAAAACGCGTAAAGTTAAAAAACCATCTGGTTCCTAAAAACAAAACTGCCAAGAGAAAAGGGAGAAAGCTATTCTTTGGGAATATCTTCTTAAATATCAGATACAAGGCTGCCACCGAAAAGACTCCAAATACTGCCGAAGGGAGGCGGAGAGCAAAGTTGGTGACGCCGAAAATTTTAAATGAAAAAAGAAGAATATAAAAATAGAAAGTCGAATGTCCTGTGGCAAGCGGCGAATAGGGAATATAGGGTTTTTTATTTAAAGATAGGGCGAGTTTAGCGAATTCGACTTCGTCGAATGCCAAATTTTTCGGTATTTCGTTAAATCTAAAAAAAATCAGCAATGAGGAGATGACGAAGATTAGTAGAATCTGAAAATACTTATTTCTTACCAATTTCATATTTGTTTGTTAGGTAGTAATACTTTATCCTGGCTATATCTTCAAGCGTCTCTAATGCATCTTTAATAAAATTTACGTTCTTTGTTTCAACATGTCTCCATACGACAGGCACTTCTTTTATTTTGCATCCCATTTTAGAGGCAATAAATAAAAATTCCATATCAAATCCTGCAGAGACGGACGACCCTTTCGTCTTTCTTTTTTTTTGAAAAACAAGTAGTTTTTCGATAATTTCTTTTGCGACCTTGGTCTTAAATAGTTTGAAACCGCATTGAGTGTCTTTTACTCCTTTAATTCCAATAGCGATACTTCTAACAAGAATAGCCAAATATGCCAAGATTTTTCTTGATAAAGGCGCCCCTTCTCGATTTTTCGATCTGGATCCGATGACAATATCGAATCGGTCAATATTTTCTATCAACTTTTCGGATTCTTCAATCGGTGTTGCCAGATCCATGTCCGAAAACAAGACAAAATCGCCTTTAGCTTTTTTAATTCCCGTTATGACGGCAAACGCTTTCCCTTGATGAGAATTCTCAATCAACCTGAATTTAGGGAATAACTTGAGATACTTTGTTTTAATCACTTCCTTCGAGGAATCGGTTGATCCGTCGTCGATGATGATCACTTCGTTAAATTTAGGGTTGGTCAAGGTAAAGTTACCGATTTTATCCAATACTCCTTTTTGGATATTCAACTGTTCGTTATAGCAAGGGATGATCAGTGAAATTTTCACGTATAAGGTGTCTAATTTATAATTTTTCGGAACGGTCGTGCACCAAACGATAAATTGTAACACCGTTAATCTGCCATTGACCATCTATCTTCGCTTTTCCGAACATGGTTATGTTCCAACTATGACTTTTTAAAGGGTTACAGGGGTTGCCGCAGACAACGATCATTTCATCACCGACTTTGGCCTGTCTTCTGTCCTGGGGAACTTTACCGTCCAGTTCGAGAAAATAAAGGTAAGAGTCTTCCTGCCAACCGTCCGGCTGAACGGCGAAATTGAATTTAGGAGATATAATTTTTTTCTTTATGAATTGAGCGATCTCTTTCGCTTGACCGATCTGGTTGTTCGGTTCGCTCCAGAGAAACTTGTAGTTAACAACGCTTAAATAGGCAAAAGAGGCAAGGAACAGGGCCACAAGCACTTTCCCAAGAACTTCCTGTTTTGAGATATCATCAAGAGCGGTTCCGATAAGGATAATATAGAATAGGTAAATTGTTCCAAGGTAGTGGCTATGTTTCGGTCCGGGATAGAGGGCGACAACAATCATCGTTCCGAAAAAGAACAGAGTATATATTGCCAACGACTTATTACTTCTAAACCAGGAAAAAATAAAAAAAATCAGTATTAAGAAAATAATCGTGATTGTTATTCCAAAACCGAAGTTGACATTAAATAGATAAAGGTTAGTCAAAGAAAAGGTATCAATGATCTTTTTCAAAATTCCTCCGCCGCCGATGCCCGCCCCGCTTTCCAATAGAGACAGGAGGCTTTTTGAATTTAAAAAATCGTGCCTCAAATCAAAGATGATAAGAGGAGAGATAAAAAGAGTAAAGGAGAGTACTGCCATAGAGTAGCTTAAAAGACGTTTAATCAGAGCCGATCGGTTTCGATAAAGATCAAAAAATAGATAAATAATCATCGGCAGAGCCAGACCCAGCGCCAGGTAATGGAGTTGAATTGAGAAAGATAGAAAAGCGCCAAAGAGTATAAAAAAGTAGTATTTTCCGCTTTGAACGGCTTTAATAAAAAAGTAGGCGGTTAGAAACGAAAAAAAAGGAAGGGGGTTGGGATTCCATGAGAAGCGGGAAGAGTCGATAAGGACATACGAAAAAGATGCCAGGAAAAGCGATATAAAAGCATTTCTACTACCAAATTCTTTTTTCAGAAGAAAATAAAAAATTATTAAAGAGATCGTACTAAAAACCGCCATTCCATAAGCCAATCCGGAAGGATTGAAGTTAAAAATAAGAAGCCAAGGAGCAATAAAATAGTAGTAAAAAGGGCCGAGGAAAACATGACCGACAGATGTTGGTGCTCCGATCGCCGGCCAATGTTCGAAGGTAACAATTCTTTTTATGATGATTGCGTCGCGCCCCTCGTCTGCCAAAAAAGTGGCAAATTCGCCCAGTCGGTAAAATCTAAAAAACGTCGCGGCGATGATTACTATTAGAGCTGCCCAATTTTTTGATAAAATATTAGTTATGCGTCGCATATTTGCGTATATAATTTTATCATTAATCTGCCTAATATCCACTTTGATCCTTTGGTCAAAAGCGGGAATGATGACGGTCTACAAGCATTTTGACGGTCCGTTATATGTTGTTGTTGCAAAGTCTTTTTACGATCCAAACAAAATCAAAGCGCTCAAACTGGAAATACCGGTTTCGAAGGAATATTTTGCCGCTCATCTTCCCGTCTATCCGTTTCTGATTAAGCTTGTGAGCAATGTAAAGTTTTTAGGCGGATTACCATATTTGAAATCAATGGTTATAGTAAATCTTTTGGGAGCTATGGCCCTGGCATCATTTTTTTATTGGTTTGTTCAAAATTTCAAATTATCGAAAAAACCGCTACTTCTGGCAACCGTCTTGATCTTTATGCCCAGATTCCTGGTGATTAGATCGGTCGGTGCCCCCGAAAGTATTTTTATGTTTTTTATTTTAGTATCCATCTATTTTTTTGAAAAGGAGAAGTTTTGGTTATCCGGTATTTTTGGAGCCCTGGCCACCGCTACCAAAACACCGGGAATTCTCCTCTTTGGGGCATATACTCTTGTCTTTGTTGAAAAAATTATTGTAAAGCATTTCATCGATAAAGAAAGCCATCAACAAAGCCGTATAATCAACTTAAATTGGCTTGGTATTTTTTTAATTCCGATAGGCTTGCTGTCGGTATTTTATCTTTACAAGATTCAATCCGGTGATTTTCTGGCCTATTTTCACACAAATGCTAACGTGCCTATGCCTTATATTTTTTCAGTATTTGATTGGCAGTCAAAATGGGTAGGGACGGCATGGTTGGAAGATGTCTTATTTTATTTTTTCTTTTATTTATTAGCTATTTTCAACTTAAAACAAATTAAACAAAGAAGCATTTTTTATTTTTCCGTTGTATTTTTTACGGCGGTAATTTTTGTTCAGCATCGGGATATCTCCCGTTATTCTCTTCCTTTTTGGCCGATGACCGCCATCGCTTTTGAAAAATTTTTTACTTCAAAAAAATTTTTAATTGTCTTCTTGCTTTTACTGCCGGCGATCTATCTTTACGCTTGGAATTTTTTGGACTATAATGTTATGCCGATTAGTAATTGGAAATCGTTTTTATGATGAAAAATATATCCGATTTCATCAAAAAGTATCGTATATTTGTCATTTTGGCTGTTGTGGTTATTATATTTTTCGTTTATAAAAATAATCAAACCGAGATTAAACGTGAGGATAAAGGCTATACGGTAAAAAAAGAAAACCTAAAAGATGTCTTAACACTTTCGGGTCAGATAGATGCCGATGAAAAAGTTTCCCTGAAGTTTCAGACATCCGGTCGTCTGGCCTGGGTAGGGGTTAAAGAGGGTGACTTTGTTAAAAAGTATCAAACCTTGGCTTCACTGGACCAGAGAGATTTGAAAAATCGTTTAACAAAATATCTAAATACCTACGCCAAACAGAGGAATAACTTCGAACAGACAAAAGACGATAATTGGAATTACCAATACGCCTTAAGCCAGGAGATTAGGGATGCCGTAAAACGAATTTTGGAAAATAACCAGTATGACTTGGACAATACCGTTCTTGACGTCGAATACCAGAGTTTGAGCTTGGAATATTCCAGTCTTTGGTCACCGATAGAAGGGATAGTGACCCGTGTCGATACGCCTTTTGCAGGAGTAAACATCACGCCGGCGACCGCCGAGTTCGATGTTGTAAATCCGAATACGGTCTATTTTTCGGTAACCGCCGATCAGACCGATGTTGTCAATCTAAAAGTCGGTGATCGGGGAGAGGTTATATTTGACTCCTTTCCGGACGAAAGATACGAAGGTGAAGTAAGCTATATCTCTTATTCACCGAAAACAAATGAAGCGGGAACCGTCTACGAAGTTAAGATTTCAATCGACGATAAGACTAAGGAGCTTCCGTTGAAATTGGGTATGACGGGTGATGCCGACTTTATTGTTAAAGAAGAAAACGATGTTTTAGCTTTGCCTTCAGGCTACTTGAAAAAAGATAAAAAAGGAAAGTATGTATTTATAAAGATAGCCGACAAGAAAGTAAAAAGATACGTAAAGACAGGTGACGAGATCGACGGCAAGACAGTGATTTTAGAAGGTGTTAATGCCGGAGATAATGTTTATGATTAAACTCTCAAATGTAAGTAAAAGCTATCAAGTAGACGAAGAAACGACTTTTTTCGCTTTAAGGCAAGTAAGTCTTGAGATAAAGGAAAAAGAATTTGTTTCGATCACCGGTCCGTCCGGATCGGGAAAATCGACATTAATGCATCTGATTGGTCTTTTGGATAAGCCAACCACCGGGGAAATCATCATTGGTGAAAAAAAAATTTCCGTCCTTAACGACGACGATCTTTCTTCGTTAAGGAACGAATTTGTCGGCTTTGTTTTTCAACAGTTTAATTTGATTTCCAAACTATCAGTACTGGAAAACATCCTTCTTCCGACGGTGTATTCAAGAAAAGAATTAAACTACGATCCTCAAAAAAAAGCCGTTGATCTGCTAAATAAATTTGGTCTATTTGATAAGAAAAATTCATTTCCAAATAAATTATCAGGCGGTCAGCAGCAGCGGGTCGCTATTTTAAGGGCACTGATAATGGAACCGAAACTAATTCTTGCCGATGAACCAACGGGTAATCTTGACAGCAAAACCGGTCATGAGATAATGAGACTTTTAAAGGATTTGAACGAAAAAGAGAAGATTACCGTAGCCGTTGTCACTCACGAGGCGGATATAGCCGCTTATGGCAGACGAATTGTCAGGGTAAAAGACGGAAAACTGGTTAAAAGTTAGTTATCGATCAATGAATTACGCTTTATTCATCATTAAATCGGCGCTTGAAGATTTTAAAAGAAGTAAGATGCAGACGTTTCTGACTTCTTTGGGGATTGTCATCGGTGTCTTTGCCGTGATTATGCTGATGGCGTTAGGTCTGGGATTAAAAAAGTATATTTCCGATCAATTCGATTCTCTAGGGAAGAACACTTTATTTATCGCACCGGGAAAAGTTCTTCAAGGAGGAAGTTTTGGTGTTTCTTCGTTTTTGGGTAATCGCTTTGATATTAGAGATCTAAATAGGCTATCAAGAGTAAGGAGTATCGTCGGATTGGCTCCGATGTCGTCCAAATCGGGAGAGGCCAAGGGATCGATCAAGTCCGACTACGTAACAATATTTTTTTCTTCGTCCGACTTTGCCGATATTTCCGGGTTTTCTATTGATAAAGGCCGTCTTTTTGATAAAGCCGATGTCTCCAAAAGAGCTAAAGTACTGGTTGCCGGGCCGAAGATTGCCGAAAAACTCTTTGGCTCTTCGGTTGATGCCATCGATAAGAAAGTTAGCATCGACAACGTTAATTTCACCATAATCGGCGTATTAAAGAGTAAGGGTGGAGGCGGTTTTGGCGGACCCGACTACGACTCCTACTTTTTTGGACCTTATACGACCGGTTTTTTGTTTGATCCACAAAAACAGTTCACTCGTTTTGCCGTGAAAGCGGATCCTAATGTTTCGATAGAGCAGGTAAAGGACGACATTAATCGGGCAATGTTGCAAAGATACAAAGAAGATGAATTCAGTATTGTTGAACCATCGGAAATAATGTCGGTAGTTAATTCGATTTTTGGAATAATGAACATCGTTTTAGTCGCCATAGCCAGTATTTCGCTTTTGGTCGGTGGTATAGGAATAATGAACATAATGTATGTTACCGTTTCCGACAAAACAAGAGAGGTTGGGATTAGGCGGGCCTTGGGTGCACGAAAGAAAGACATCCTAATGCAATTTCTGGTTGAATCTATAGCTTTATCCGTTATCGGAGGAGCCGTTGGGCTTGGTTTGGCGGCAATAGGTGTTTTTTTCGTGCAAAATTATTTTCCTGCATATATTGATTTGCTATCGATGTCACTGGCTCTTGGAGTATCAAGCAGTATCGGGATTATTTTCGGCGTCCTTCCTGCTAAAAAAGCGGCCGCTCTTGAGCCGGTCGAGGCGATAAGGTATGAGTAGGTCGTGGACTACAGTTACATTGCCTTTTCTCGTCATCCCTCTCCCTATTCTTTCATCCCTTCTCTTCCCTTCGTCATCCCGACTCCTCTCCCGTCATCCCGACTCCTCTCCCGTCATCCCGACTCCTCTCCCGTCATCCCGACTCCTCTCCCGTCATCCCGACGAAAGTCGGGATCCAGGATAATTAAACATAGAAATCAAAACTAGTTAGTTAAATTATCCTACAGTCTAATATTAGACAGTAAGATCTCACTTCTTGGTTAAGACTAACTCGATCTTTCCGATTTATTCTTTAATATTTTGCTTTCCGCTCATTGAGTTTGACATCTTGGGCAGTAGAAACTACTTCTTCCGTTATGTTTGATTCTTTTTATCTTTTCTTTTTTACACCTTCGACATAGTTTTCCTTCCTGTTGATACACCAGGAAATTTCTCTGATGCCTGCCTTTTGATCCGTCGGGAAGAATAAATGCTTCATCTGCTCCCGATGATCCTTTATCTTTAATACCCCTATCTATTTCTTGAAGAATTTTTTTGTAAAGCGTATCTACTTCCTTATCGACCAGAGAGTCCGCAGATCGAAGTGGATTGATTTTTGCCAGAAACAACGAATCATTTGCATAGATGTTGCCAATTCCGGTTACCAGATCTTGATCCATTAAAACGGTTTTTATATTTCGTTTGGTAGTTTTTAAAATCCCCTTGAGATATCTTGCGGTAAAATCTTTCGATAAGACATCAACTCCTTTGGGGATAAGAGGCTTTTTTGACAGTTTAATCCAACCAAACTTTCTTAAATCGTTAAAGAATAGTCCGCTTTTATCTTTGAATTCGATTATCACCCTTGTTGTATTTGCGGGCATTATACTGCCTTTGGTAAACGGAATTTTGAATTTATATCTGGCATTATTAACATTTTTTGCAAAGAGCATCTGTCCGGAAAGTTTAAAGTGAATATTGAGATAGTGATTAGCGATTAGAGGTCGGTGAATGGTTGATAGTTTAATCACTAACACTTTGCCGTAGCGCTTTACGTCAATTATTTTTCTTCCAATGACATAGTTTTTATTACCGATAAAGTTTTTTGGAGACAGCATTTTTATATCGGATATTATTTTACCGATAACATTTGGTTCTAGATTTCTCTTTATTGTTTCAACTTCGGGTAGTTCGGGCATGCTTTTTTACAAAGTCGTCGATTGATTTTTTAAAGTTTTTTTCAGAAAATTTTTCCGCTGTCTTTCTGGCAAGCTTTTTCATTTTAAGATATTGTTTGGTTGAGAGTCGATTTAATTTCGCGAATTTATCCAGCAGAGAGTCTTCGTTCAATTCATCAAAAAGAAATCCGTTAGCTCCGTCTTCTATATATTCCGGTACCCCGCCCGATCGGTATGCAATAACAGGCAGGCCATAGCCCATCGCTTCAACAGGAGCGATCCCAAACTCTTCGTCCTTTGACGCAAACAAGAAAGCTCGAGCATTTTCAAATATTTTACTGAATTCTTTGTCTGAAATATTATCCAGAAACTCAACTGTCGGTCCGGAAATAGATCTCAAATATCTTTTATCTCTTCCGGAGCCGATCACTTTTAAGTTAAATTTTTTTTTGTTTGCCGCTTTTATCAGAACGTCTATATGCTTTGCTTTGGCAAGACGGGATACGGTTATAAAATAGCGGTTAGTGGATAGCGAATAGCTAATGGTTTTAGGGATAGAAACAGGCGGGTAAACGACTGTTGAATTTCGGCGATAGAATTTTTCAATTCGCTTTTGAGTTTCTTTAGAGTTGGCAATGATATAATCAGGTCGTTGGCTCGACTCAAAATCCCAGATTCTTAAAAAATGATTAACGATGTAGGCATATATTCGAACGATAAAATACTTTTGCCACTCTATTGCGGTTTCGTAGCCGTATAGATATCTTGGCGGATGATGGATGTATGAAATATGAATCGTTGGTTTGTTTGTTTTGACTCCTTTCGACATCCAACTACCGCTTGAAGATATAACAAGATCGTAATCATCAAAGTTAAAGCTTTCCCATATATAAGGAGTCAAAAATCTAAACGGCGAATAGAGATTTTTGATTATCGGAATTTTTCCAAACCAAGAAACATTAACCTTCCAATTCTTAATGAGTGATCTATGCACGCCTAAAGAATATGGATTATATGTCGTTGTATAAACATCGGCTTTAGGATAGATTTGTTTAAGTGAAACAAGGACTCGTTCGGCGCCTCCGAATTCGTTTAACTGATCATGCACGATTGCGACTTTCATGGTAATATTATACAAGTATTATTGTCATTCTGATTTGTCATTAGCGAGGGAGAAATTTAAATTCTTTCGGTTGCTTCGCTCCTTCAGGATGGCAGCGAGATAAAAAATGAACTTAATTCACGTCTTTATTTTAGGAATAATCGAGGGGATTACGGAGTTTCTTCCGATTTCTTCAACCGCCCACTTAATCATCACTTCGAGATTTCTAAACATTCCTCAAACGGAGTTTCAGAAATTTTTTGAAGTTTTTATACAATCTGGCGCAATACTGGCGGTTGTATTTATATACATGCAATATCTGGTCAAAAAGCCCAATCTTATAAAAAGCCTGACAATCTCTTTTATTCCGACAGCGGTTATTGGCCTTCTTTTTCATAAAATTATCAAGCGCTATTTTTTTGATTCACTTCAATTGATCGAAGTAGCGTTATTTAGTGTAGGGGTATTATTTATCATTTTTGAGTTGTTGGTGAAAAAAAATAAAATCCAACTTACAAAATCGATTAGCCAAATCGCTCCTTCTCAAGCGTTAATGACTGGTTTAATTCAGGCTATTGCGGTCATTCCCGGTGTTTCCCGATCAGGAGCGGTAATGATTGGTATGATGGGAATGGGGTTCAAAAGAGACGAGTCGGCTCTGTATTCGTTTCTTTTGGCGATGCCAACGATCTTCGCCGCTGGGGCCTTAGATTTTTATCGGTCAAGAGATGCCTTGCTTTCCGATTTGGGGAATCTTCGTTATTTGTTGCTTGGGTTTCTGACTTCTTTCATATTTGCATATATCTCTGTTAAATGGTTAATAGGTTTTCTAAAGAGACATACTTTGATCGGTTTTGGGATTTATCGAATATTGATTTCCTTATTTATCTTTTATATGTTATAATGTTAGCCAGTTTGAGGAAATCTTCCGAAATAGGAGCTTCTTCAAGAATCAATGAAAAAATTTTTTTTAAACAGAGTCCGCCTAATCTTACCGTTGAGGATTAATATTTTGAATCTTGATGTATGTGTTTTGTCCCATGGTTTACAGGTAGATTAGAAAATAATGGAGCGCTGTGAAAAGAAGATATAAAATCGTCAAAAGCGTGATTCTAAGGTTGAATAGCTTTTGACACAAATTAAGGAAAATCGTTGGGAAAAAACCAATAGGTTTTGTCCCATGGTTTAGAGGTAGATTAAAAAACAATGGAGCGCTGTGAAAGGCAGATATAAAATCGTCAAAAGCGTGATTCTAAGGTTGAATAGCTTTTGACACAAATTAAGGAAAATCGTTGGGAAAAAACCAATAGGTTTTGTCCCATGAAGAAAGGAGGTGAAAAATAATGGATAAGAAAAAACTTTATGTCGGAAATCTTCCATGGAGCGTAACTAATGACTCTCTTAAAGAATTGTTTGTTTCCTATGGAGAAGTTGTTGAAGCGGTTGTAATAACCGATAGAATGTCCGGTCGATCAAAAGGCTTTGGATTTGTAACCTTTGCCGATGAAGCTGCTGCTGAGAAAGCTGCTACCGAAATGAACGGAAAGACAGTCGAAGAAAGACAAATAGTTGTTAATGTAGCCAGACCTCGTGAAGAAAGACCAGCAGGCGGTGGATATCGAGGAGGCGGATTTAGAAGAGATAATCGACCAAGATATTAATAAAACCAAAAACACTATCTGATTGATATCCCTATACTATAATATAGGAGTAAAGAAAGGGTAGTGTTTTTTTGTCTCTATAGCTCAACGGACAGAGCGTCAGTTTCCGGAACTGAAAATGGAGGTTCAATTCCCCCTAGAGACACGAGAAGCTAATTAAGTCGGAAGGGCTTATAGGTAAGTGGCATACCGGGTCATTCGCATTGACCAGTCGCCGGTTCGATTCCGGCTAAGTCCACATTTGATATAATAAGAAGTCAGGACCCGTATTTCAACGGCTAGAATGGGACTCTTATAAAGTCCAGGAGAAGGTTCGATTCCTTCCGGGTCCACCGGCGAAGGTAGCCAAGGTGGTCACGGCGGGCCCTCCGAATCGGAGGGTCAGATGTCAGTTCGACCATATAAT
>MWSR01000046.1 GCA_002050095.1 Microgenomates bacterium UTCPR1 | reverse complement strand
GACTGCTATGAGACTTTGGTTGAAGCAGTGCCGGGAGCCAAATTTGGTTTGGCTTTTTGTGAAGCCTCGGGACCAAGGAAAATTAGAAAAGACGGAACCGATAAAGAAATGGTTGATCTGGCCGTAAAAAATGCTAAAAAAGTTGGGGCCGGCCACTCGCTTTTTATATTCTTTAAACACATCTTTCCGATAAATGTCTTAAATAGAGTAAAAAATCTGTCGGAGGTGACAAGGATATACTGTGCCACTGCCAATCCAACCGAGGTGGTTGTTGTTGAAACAAAACAGGGAAGAGGAATCGTTGGGGTAGTTGACGGAGGGTCTCCTTTAGGAGTTGAAAATGACAAAGATGTAAAAGACAGGAAAGACTTTCTTCGCAAAATCGGGTATAAGCTCTGATTGTTTATAGGGATTTTTATTGTATAATTGCCTTCTAATGTTACGCGAGCTTAATCTTTGGTATCAACCTCAACCTCAAGTTTATGAAAGAGCGTATAACTATTTTAAAAAATCGTGCCAATACAGAAATGAGCTTCTTGAAATTAGTAGGTTAACATTGGAAAAAAGAGTTGAAAAGTTGTTGTTAATATTAGAAAAACATAATCCTGACACACTTGCCCATGTGTTCAAAGTTGCTTTGGTTGCAACGTCACTAGTTATGAACTACTTTAGAGGATCAATAGAAGAAGCCCTCCCTTTTATTGAAGAAGTCTTCGTTGGTGCTCTACTGCATGATATTGGAAAGATTGTTGTGCCGCGAAAAATATTAAATAGTGATAAATCCCAACTATTACCGGAAGATAAAGAAACACTTAATTTGCACTCCCAGTTAGGTTCGGTAGTTTTAGAGTCTGTTGGTCTAGAGAGATACCGTTATTTTTGTGACGAGCACCATATTGGAAACAACAACAACGGCGCTTTTGAAGTTAAAGATATTAGATTACGTCATCCACTAACGGAGTTTGTTGGAATAGCGGATGCACTTTGCGGTCAGATGGATCCAAGAAGAAACAGAGGAGGAAAGCCCCCTAAGAGCATACATGAAGTGTTGGGAAGATTTAGAGAAAGCAGGTCAAGCTTTTCAGATGAGACATTTGCTTCTTTTAATGAAGTAGTTCTCAGGGTATTAATTCCTCCTTTTCCGTCTACCGTACCATTTGAAAGAAATAAGATTTTTATGGAACTTGCAGGTAAGTACGGCATAACAGGGATGATTCAACGAAATGTTGAAAGGAGAAAACCGTATTAAAATAAAAAATACTGAAATCTATCGAGTTGTTTTTTAACAGGTGTTGAGCAAGTTGTGGAGTGTAGGTAACTTGATTTTTATCAGTTTTAAGATCTGAGAGGATTTTGTCGAGAGTAGTTTTTATACCGAAGTAAGAGTATATATTAAGAAGACAAACAGGCCCACAAACGCTCGTACCAACATCTTGTTTAACATTAGGAAGACCCATTTTCATACGGAAATTATACATCAAATTAATTTTTTTAAGTTTTTGTCGAAGGTTGCAAGATCGGTTTTTAGATGCTGATTAATAATATAAATCCAGCAATCTATGTAGCTAAGATTGGTTTTTTCAAATAATGATAAAGATTTTAAAATAAGTTTTTTTCTTGGATTAATAATCCAGTTTTGACTCAATAGTTTACCAATTTGATTTGCAATGTCTACTTTACCTTTTTCGTAGTAGGAGGACAAAGTCCAGACAACTTCGGCGACAACAACCTCATCCAAGTAGATCCGGTATTGACCGTTTTGGGCTTTCTCAATCATGGTTTGGGCTTGGGCAGACAGCAGTGGATGATCACCAAGAAAAAAACGAATAATGATATTTGCGTCTACAAAAACAATCCTTTTCATTTCGTAATATATTTTTTCGCTAACAGCTTACCGGTAATCTCCCTGACTTTTTTATAATTTGAATTTCTGATCTTTGAAGACAAGGAGCCGGCAAGTTCACTAACAATATTTTTTGGAATTATTTTCAGAGTAATTTTTCTTTCTTCAACTTCTATTTCACCAAAAGAAACTTTGTCTCCAACCGATATATTAAGTATTTTTCTTACTTCCGAGGGAATAGTGACCTGACCTTTAGTAGTAATTGTGGTATTTCCGTTCATGTAAGAAGTCTAGTAAAAAGTAATACAAATGTCAAGACGTATTACTTATGGATGGAATTGTTTTATAAGTTTCTATTTCTCATTAACTTAATTTGGTATACAATATAGTACCTATGACAAAAGTAGTGACCGGTGATCTGGTTAAAAAAATAGCTGATCTTTCAAATATTCCGATCGATAAAAAAGAGGAAAGCGAGCTGACGGAGAGGTTTAACTCGGTACTGGAGGTTGTAGACAAGCTTTTCAAAATTGATGTAAAAAACGTACAACCTGTTCACCAAGTGACAGGACTTGAGAATGTTTTTAGGGAGGACGTTGTTGAGGAGGAGAAGATGTTAAGCCAGGAGGATGCTCTAAAAAATGCAAAGAGAAAATATAACGGTTACTTTGTCGTTGATCAGGTTCTGGCGGAAGACTGAAGAGATAGTGATTAATTAGTTAAAATTAGTCAAGGTTGGTTGAAATTGGTAAGGCGCCATTCTGAGCGAAGGGATGTTTAACGTCCTGAAGTGAAGAATCTCTATTTTGTAGATACGTTTAGCCTTGAAGGAGATTCTTCCCACGCCTAAGACGGCAGGAGGTGCCTTCATCAAAGGCGGGTCAGGATGATCATTTAGAGAAAAGTTATAAGTTTCAAGCTAAGAGTTACAAGTCAAAAAGTACGTCATCCCGATGAAAATCAGGATCCGGGAAAATAGAATTCAAAATTCAAAAGTAAAGAATTAAAGAAAAAAGCAAAATGAGTAATCTAAACAAACTAACACTTACCAAAGCGATAGAGCTTCTTGATAAAAAAGAGGTTTCAATAGAGGAGATCTGTAAAGACACCTTGTCTGCTATAGCAAAATATAATAAAGAACTGAATGTCTATTTGGCGATGGAGAAAAACGTTGTTAATAAGGCAAAAGAAAATAAAGAGCAAGATCTTAAAGGTCTGCCGATTGCCGTCAAAGACAACTTCCTCACTGTCGGACTGGAAACAACCGCTTCATCGAACGTCCTTAAAGATTTTATGCCTCCCTACGAATCAACCGTTACAAAAAAACTAAAAGAAAAAGGCGGAGTTATCGTCGGAAAAACGAATATGGACGCCTGGGCTCATGGATCAAGTACCGAAACGTCCGATTTTGGTCCGACTAAAAACCCTAGAAACCCAAAGCATCTTCCCGGTGGATCTTCAGGTGGTTCGGCTGCCGCGGTTGCTGCTGATATGACGATTGCGTCGATTGGTAGCGAAACGGCCGGGTCAATAAGGCAGCCGGCTTCCTGGTGTGGTGTCGTTGGCCTTAAGCCAACATACGGAAGAGTCAGCCGTTATGGGGTGGTCGCGATGGGCTCGTCGCTTGATTGTCCCGGTCCGATCACCAAAACAGTTGAGGATTCAGCAGTTCTTTTAGGGCTAATTGCTGGTCATGATAAGAATGATGGAACAACATCACCATTAGGTGTTCCTGACTATACGAAAAATCTAAAAAGTGGAGTGAAAGGGATGAAAATCGCAGTCTGTTATACAGATCATAGAGATTTGAAAAATAGTCAGGCGGTTGAAAAACTTAAAGACACCATAAAAAAACTAGAGGAGCTTGGAGCCAAAGTTGATTTCCTTGAAACTTCGGAAAATCTAGAGAGAGGGAAGATATTGACTCATGAGTATGCGATTGGAGTCTATACAATCGTTCAAAGGGGAGAGGTATCGAGTAACCTTTCAAGGTATGATGGTATAAGATACGGTCGTGATAGAAGTCTTTTTGGGAAAAGAAGCAAAAAACAGGGTAATGTTGGGCGTTTTCGGAATGTCAAAAAACGTTGGAGCTGGTGAGTTGGTTTATGTTACTGCGCAAAAGATAAGAAATCTTTATATCCAGAATTTTAGGGAGCTATTTTCCAAATATGATTTACTTATCTCCCCCTCATCACCAAGCTATGCATTGTCTCTTGGCGCAACCGAAGGAGATCCTATGTTTGGCGAACTTCAAGATATGCTCCTTGAACCAAGCTCTCTTGCGGGGATCTGCGGGATATCGGTTCCGATGTACCGAGATGATAAAACCAATCTCTATTTAGGTCTGAATATTATGGCCGATTTTTTTCAGGAGGAAAAATTACTACAAGCGGCATATGCCTTTGAGCAGTCAACAAGCTGGAATAGTTGGGTGGAGGAATGATTAAAATATACCAGAACATAGTCTATAACTATTTTTAATTATAGTATGTTATACTCTATTATATGTTTAATAAGGATCGGCTAAAGATAATCGATTTTTGGCAAAAAGTCGCTTTGGAAGAAGATCTATTTCAAAGAAACATTACAAAACTAATAGACACAAAATCCAAGGAGATAGTCGATGTTACCGGTCCGAGAAGATCGGGTAAGTCTTCGTTATTAAAACTAATTTTGCGAAAGCTAAATCCGAAAGACGGTTTTTTATATCTTAACTTCGAGGATCCTTATTTTATAGAACACAACGAACCGGAGATTATTTTGGAGATGGTGGATACCTTTAAAGAATATTTCCAACCGGGGCTGAAACATCTTTTCTTTGACGAAATACAAAACATTAAGTCTTGGGAGAAAGCGATAAGAAAACTTCGTGACACAAACAACTACAAGATCTTCATCAGCGGCTCGTCATCAAAATTGTTGGGAGGAGAATTTGCTTCTCTTTTGTCCGGGAGACACCTGTCTTACACTCTTTTACCTTTGTCTTTTTCGGAGTTTCTAATCTTTAAAAAGATAGAGGTTGATAGTAAGAAAGATTTGATCATAAAAGAAAAAACAGTCTTAAGATTGTTTGACGAGTATTTGGAAAAAGGGGGATTCCCGGCGGTCGTTTTATCCAAAAGATCGGAGTTGTTAAAGCAGTATTATCTGGACATAGTTCAAAAAGATATTATTTCCCGCTATGACATTCGGGAAAAATCAGTTATGGAAAAGATGGGTGTTTTTTTACTTTCCAATTCGGCAAAGATACTGTCATTATTATCAATACAAAAGCTTTACGATATTTCATATGAGTTGGTATCGGCATATTTTAGCTACTTTAAGGAAGCGTTTCTTGTCTTTGAACTTCCACAGTATTCCCACTCTCTAAAGACACAACAAAAAGCCCTAAAAAAAATCTACCCAGTCGATGTCGGACTTGCCAACGCAACTTCCTTCCGATTTTCAAAGGAAAAAGGGCGAATGCTTGAGTCGGTCGTTTTTTTGGAATTAATAAGGAGTGGCAAAGAAGTTTTTTATTACAAAACGTCAAACAACAAAGAGGTTGATTTTCTAATAAAGACAGAAGGAACA
>MWSR01000051.1 GCA_002050095.1 Microgenomates bacterium UTCPR1 | reverse complement strand
TTTGTTCTCCGTTTTGTCCAAAGCAATCATCGTTTCATCTATTTTTTTTTGGTCTTCGGCGTCTTGACCGGCAAGCGCTTTTGAAATAATTTTATTAACGTTCTCAACCGCCCTTAATACTCCTTTACCCAGATATCTTTTCGGGTCGTTGTCTCTTAATTCAACGGCTTCGTATTTACCGGTTGAGGCTCCGGAAGGGACGGCAGAGGCGGCGGTTGTTCCGTCTTGGAGAAAAGTTGTGCACTCAACGGTCGGAAATCCGCGCGAGTCCAGGACTTCGATCGCTTGCAACTTTTTTATTTTCATTAGTGGATAGCTTAACCCAATTTATTCAAATAATCAACCCTTACTTTTAAGGTATTAGTTTTAGTCAGATAACTCCCCGGACAGATAACGTCGGGAAGATATTTTTTTGAGAGAATTTCCGGAATTGTATTCTCATTGACAGCACCATCGAGAAAAATTTTATTCCTATAGCCTGCCTGCCGTAACTGTTCAATTTTCTTGAGTGTTTCGGATAGAAAAGGATTACCTTGAGCTCCAGGGACAACCGACATTATTTGGATAGCGGCAATCTTGTTGAGCTTGTAGAGTCGAGCCAATTCTTCAACTTCATCTTGAGGATTGAGGACAAGACCTATATTAAAGTCGGGAAAACGCTTACTTATCGTAATTACATCGGGATGCAGGTCGAAGTGAAAGAAGAGATTTTTAATATTCAGCATTTTTTTTAGTTCTAACAGATCGACTGTATTTTTAAGATAATTTATAGACATCAGGTGAAAATCTAAAACAAGATCGGAAAGGTCGTCAATATTTTGAGAGAGTCCGTTGATAATATCTTCAAGCGGGGCAGTTCTACCGTTTGTATATTCTCCGTCGGCAAAGTCTATTTGAAAATACTGAAGGTAGGGCAGGATTCTTTTAATTGTTAAGACATATTCGCTTGCTGTCGACTCCAAAACCGATGGACATACGATCATAAACTACTATTTTATCAGGTATAATACTAAAAGCGATAGATAGACATTTTGGCAGATTTTGACCGCCTGTTTAATCTATTTGCAATTTACGGTATGAATCAACAAAAAGTCCTAAAAAAACTCTCGGAGCTGGTGGCGATCAGATCGATCTCAACCGATAAAAAATATCACAAACAAATTTTGGAAGCGGCCGGCTTTATCAAGAAAGAGTTAATTAATATTGGTTTTCAGGTAAATATGTTTGAGCAAAACAACTGCCCTCCTTTGATTATTGCTCGCTACCGTTCAAAAAATACTTCAAAAAATAAAAAAACAATCGGCGTTTATGCTCATTACGATATCCAACCCGAAGACCCGATTGATAAGTGGCAGACCCCCCCTTTTCAGGTAACTGTTCAGGGAAATAGAATATACGGGCGAGGGACGGCCGACGATAAAGGACATCTGATTCAATCAATAGTTGCGGCTGAAGAATTGGTTAAAAACAACAGTCTAACTAACGACATTGTTTTTTTATTTGAGGGTGAAGAGGAGTCGGAGAGCCTTGATTTTGAAACTCTTATCAAAAAGCATCGGCGACTATTAAACGATGTTGATGTCTTTTATATCCTTGATTCGGGGATGAAAGACAAGGGAATCCCGCAGATTTTTTACGGCTTGAGGGGGATAGCCGCTTTTGAGTTGTCGGTTAGAGTTGGGTCGGCGGATCTTCATTCGGGGGTGTATGGGAACAAGGTCTTAAATCCGGTATCGGTGGTATCGGAGTTGATATCAAAAATAAAAGATGAAAAAGGGAAAATAGGAATACCCGGTTTCTACGACAAGATGAGAGAAAGAAAAAACAAAGAGAAAGAGCTGTTGTCGGAGTATGTTTTGTCAAATGATCGGGAAAGAAAGATTGCCGGTGTTTTTGAGTTGGTCGGTGATCATCTAAGCTCGAAGCTCTACCCTTCCTTTGATGTTAACGGGATTGAAGGAGGTTATACCGGCCGGGGCTTTAAGACAGTTATTCCTTCGGAGGTAATAGTCAAGTTTTCTTTTCGATTGGTTGAAGATCAAAAAGCGGATGAGATAAAAAAATCGGTTACCGCTTTTATAGAAAGTAATCTGCCAAAGGGAGTAAGATACGAACTAAAATTCCTTGGTGGTGCCGACCCTTTTTTTACCGACTACGATAATTTGTACGTTAAAAGAACAAAGGAGATATTGACTCAAGTTTTTGGTCACAAAACACTACTTAATCGAAGTGGAGGATCGATACCGGCCTCCGAAATTTTGCAGAGAATATTTAATAAGCCAATTATTATCACCGGATTTACTCTTCCGGACGAAAATATTCATGCTCCAAATGAGAACATTGATATTGATATGTTCTTTCAAGGTATTGAGGCGCTAAAGAGAATATTCTGCCAGTAAAAATAATTAATGATACTTCGTTAGCGGATAGAAATAGTGATTAGTGACTGGTGATTAGTGGTTAGCGGTTGGAGAAATACACTATTAGTTATTAGGATTATTTATTACCTCATTATATATTGAATGATAGTGAATGGTCGCAGGCGGTAAGTCGCAAGTGGTAGGTAAATACAGGGAAAATCATAAGTGTCGCCGGGCAAAACGTCATCCCGATGAAAATCGGGATCCAGAACTACTTAATTCAAAATTTAAAAGTCAAAATTAAAAGTTAATTAGATGAAATTGGTTAAAATCAGTTGAAATTAGTTGGAATAAGATTTAATGTTTTGTATGTTATATTAAAGTATGACTATCTTCATCGGCGCCGATCATCGCGGTATTGAATTTAAAAATCGCTTAATTGAATACCTTCACGAAAAAGATATCCGTATTGAAGATCTTGGCCCTTATCAATTTGATCCGCTTGATGATGCCTGTGATTACGCCAAAAAAGTTAGTCAGGCCGTTCTTCAAAATCTGGAAAACCATCTGGGCATTGTTATCTGCGGTTCGGGAGGTGCGGTAACAATGGCCGCAAACAGACATAAGCTAATAAGAGCGGCAGTGGCGATGAATACTCATCAGGCCGTTCATATTGTCGAAAACGATCATTGCAATGTTTTGGCGCTGGCGGCAGACTACACTCCGATTGAAGAAGCCGAAAAAATTATTGATGCTTTTCTTTCCGCCAAACCGAAAAATGATGAAAAATATCTTCGAAGGATAAGGAAACTTGATGAATAAAGATTTTTATCAAAGCTGTTTTTGATGTGGCATAAATAAAATATCAGACTGTCTTTACACTCCAAATATTATTTTTTGTAGGTTATAGTCTATAGACACCGTACTGTCGATAACTTATGATTCTTCTAAAATGCGCGGTAATTTTTTCTATTATCGTCTCGGAAGTTCGATTGTACGAACCAGAGAAAAAAGACGCATCTCACAAGAACAGTTGGCTTTTCGATGTGGAGTGGACAGGACATACATCTCCCGCATCGAACAAGGACGGGCAAACCCGACTATTAAAGTAATAGAAAAGATTGCAACCGCATTAAAAACACGGCTTCATTATTTACTTAGAAACTGCTTTTTTTTGATTATAATTAGGAATGCTCTTGAAAATATTTACTGACGGCGGGTCAAAAGGAAACCCCGGTCCGGCTTCAATTGGGGTTGTTTTTTATCTTGACGGCAAGATAATTCTTCAACATAAAGAAAAGATCGGCATTGCGACAAACAACGATGCGGAGTATAGAGCATTGACAAAAGCGTTGGAAACAGTCAAAGACAGATTTAATAATAAAAACGAAAACAGCGACCTAAAAATTGAAATTTATTCCGATTCCAAATTAATGGTCAATCAGGTAAATGGACTCTTTAAAGTCAAGAACAACAAAATCAAAGAATACATATTGAAGATACGCGGTTTGGAACAAGAAGTTAAAAAAGAGATAACATATCACTACATTCCTCGCGAGCAAAATACTTATGCCGATATGCTTGTCAATCAGGTCTAATAACATCGTTATGCAGCCTTAATCTGGTATTGGTTGTCACTATTTTTATCGATAATTCCTTTGATTTCCATAATAGAAACGATGTTTAAGACTTTACTGACGGGTTCTTTTAAAGATAGAGATATGTCATCGATCCGAAGCGGGTTTTTTTCCAGAAGTTCAAAAAATTTTTTTTCATCGGTATTTAATTTGGATTTTATTTCTTCAATATTTTTAAACGTAATTTTTACATTATATTCGTCTAAAATATCTTCAGCCGAAGTAACCAATTTTGCCCCCTGTTTTAGAAGTAAATTGGGCGCTAAAGACATTTTTGAAGTGATCGGAGACGGTGGTGCGAAAACATCCTTGCCTTGTTCGGCGGCATAACGGGCAGTGATAAGCGATCCCGAATCTTCACTCCCTTCAACGACCATTACTCCTTGTGACAAAGCCGAAATAATTCTGTTGCGAGCGATAAACAAGCCTTTTTGCACCAGTTGTCCGGGAGGAAATTCCGAAATGATTGCACCCCCCGAAGAAATAATTTCGTTATACAAATATCTATTGGAAGCGGGGTAGACAATATCGACTCCGCAACCGAGAACGGCAACGGTTCTGCCTTTTGCATTAAGGCAGTACCTGTGGGCAACAGTATCGACTCCGTTGGCCAAACCGGAAACAATGATAAAACCTGCCTTCGCCAATCGATAAGAAAAAATTTTTGTTATTTCGATTCCGTAATGAGTCGGACTTCGAGTGCCAACGATAGCAAATAAAATTGGCGTTGACTTATTACTCATTTTTAAAAAGTGAGGAATCTCACCTTTGAGATAGATACAAATTGGTGGATCGGGAATATTTTTTAGACTCAACGGGTAGTTATCGTCGTCGATAGTAATTATTTTTATATCTTTTTTTTCCAACTCCCGGATTTTTTTCACCGGATCAAATTCATTTCTAAAGTCGATGAATTTTGCAGTCAGTTTTTGGCCAATGAGTTTGTCGAGGATATATCGATCGGCAAAATATGCTTTTTTTGTCGAACCGAAATGTTTTTTTAGTAGGGAAAATTTAATCGGCCCAATTCCCAAGAAGTGAGAAAAACCAAGATAGCACAATAACTCTTCCTTTTTCATATTAATTTTCTTGTCAGGCCAACCTGAATTCCGACCCCGGGGCGGAATTCGGCTTGGCACAGCAGTCTAAAGCTATTTAAAAAATACATTTTTTTATTAATTTTAACTTTTTTTGATAGTCAATTCTGTTCTCGACAAATTTTTTGTACGAGTTCGTAGTCGAGATTGAAATCTCTTTCAATGTTTTTTTTAATAATGAAGAATTTGTGATAATTTCCCTGTAGGAGGAAAATATCCAGTCTTCGGGCCGATTAACCAAATTTGCTGTTGTTGGATTTAAATGTATATATCGCGACACATGAAGAAGCTGTTCGTCGCTCTTAATTCGTACAGCAAGAAATCTGGACTGCCATAAGGGGCCCTTGCGGTTGAATTTTATATTAAAATAATGAGAAAAGCTATTTTCGACCATTCCTATATATCGTGAAAAAGAGCGTTCTTTAATGATTTTGATTAATAGATGATAGTGGTCTGGCATTATGCAATAACTGACTATTTTTATAATATTTTCATCATTTATAACAAAGAAATCCGGTGAGTAATCTTTATTTTTTTTTAAAAAAATACCGAATTTAATGGTGTTATTTGGATGGTTGTAATATATTAGAGTTTGATAGAATCGTTGACTGTTTGAAAGATCTTTAAATATTGGGTAGCCGGCTATGCTTTTATTAAAAACATGGAAAAAAACACCCGATAAAAATTTTTCTTTCCTTTTCATCAAGACAGTTTCCTTTTTTAGAAACAAGAAATCAGTAGGTTATATTTAACATATTGAAAATTTTTCCCGTCTTGACGGTATATTTTGGTCGATATACCAGAAGCCGTCAAATATTATAAAATTGAAGACGATGTATACGGATACCCATTGCCATTTAAATTTTCAAGCCTTTGATGGGAAGTTGGATGAAGTTATACATTCGGCCAAATCGGCCGGAGTTGGAGTTGTTGTTGTTCCGGGTACGGACATCGTCACTTCGATAAAGGCGATTGAGATCTCAAAAAAATATTTGGATATCTATGCGGCCGTAGGTATTCATCCACACCATGCAATCGAGTACATAAAATCAAAAGACAGACTCCAAAGTGATCTAAAGAAAATCGAGCGGATGTTGAAAGAGGAAAAAGTTGTTGCCGTTGGCGAGGTTGGGATAGACAGGTATGTCTACAAAAAAACTAAACATAAAGAATATGCGGTTGATGAAGAATTTATTGATGTCCAAAAAATACTTTTTACCGAGCAACTAAAACTTGTTGCCAAATATAAAAAAACTTTAATTATCCATAACCGTGAAGCAAAGAAAGATCTGCTTGAGATTCTTACCAAGTATAAGTCGTTAGTCACCGATTACCGCGTTGTTTTTCACTGTTGCGAACCCGACGAAGAGCTTCTGGAGTTTGCAAAAAGATATCGGGTGTTTATCGGGGTTGACGGTGATCTTGTCTACTGGTTGAAAAAACAAAGGTTCATCAAAGTTGTTCCTTTGGAGATGTTGGTTCTTGAGACCGATTCGCCATATTTATCTCCTTTTAGAAAGTTTCCCAACGAGCCGTCAAACATTCCTTTTATTGCAAAATTTATCGCGGAACTCAAAGGAATAGAAGTTAAAAAAGTAGAGGACCAGACTTCGGCGAATGCAAAAAAGCTTTTTGCCTTTGCCAACCTCCGAGGTTGCTCATCGGCTTGACAGATCAGCCTAAAAGTAGTGAAAAAAACGACTTTTTGAATTTCGTGGGAGAGAAGAAAGCGCTTCTTTCTTTGGCTTTTATCACAAGGTCTTTGCGTAGTTTTTTATTTTTTACAATAGTCTTTATTTTTTGAGCAATATCTTTTGGATCCTCGGCGTTGACAAACAGAGCGTTTCCGTTGGAAATTTCTTTAAGGATGGGGATATTGGCAAGAATTGACGGACAAGAAAACTGTGATGCTTCAAGGTAGGAGAAACCAAACCCTTCATCACGAGACGGAAGGATGTTAGCGACAGCATTTTTGTAAAGGCTGAAAAGATCCGTGTCGGATACAAATCCCGGGAAAATAAATCTTTTGTCACTTCCGATCTCTTGAAAAAAATCTTTTAGCTCTTTTTGCCAAGGGTGGGAATAGAGATTGGTAGTTAAAGGTGGGCGATTAGAGAAAATTTTTCCGGCAAAGACGCAGTTCACGTCGGCAGTTTTTATTGCTTTGGCAAGGTTGACGAGATTTTTGTTCCAAGTAGCGTCACCAACGTACAGTAAATAGTGATTAGTGGTTGGCTTGCCCACCGAAGCTTCAACGAAGGTGGGTGGTTGGCTTGCCCACCGAAGCTTCAACGAAGGCGGGTGGTTAGTGGTTGGTGATGGAGTCAGGAATGTTTTGGGTAAGCAGGGATAGATAACTTTTATTTTATTTTCAGGGAGTTTTAGGATGTTGATGATGTCCTTTTTTGACGCTTCAGAGTCGGTGACGACCAAATCGTAGTTTTTTAGAGCCAATTTATTAAGAAAAGTATTTACCTTCCCTTTTATTCCGATCGGAAAATGATCGGGATATTTTAGAGGGATCAAGTCGTGGATGACAGCGACCTGTTTTTCGGCAATTCGTTTCATAGTAACAGGCCTTTGCAAAAAATTAAAAAAGGGATTTATGAAAACGGTTAAAGAGTTATGGGTTAACGGGTTAACGGGTTTATCGGTGAACGTCCATTCGGAAAAATTTTCTTTCAATATTTGTAGATAGCGACCGACACCCCGAACAGAACTTAATCCGTCGGATTTGGTTGGATCATTAACAAAGATTTTTTGCATTTGTTCATTTTATCACTTTTTTTGGCGGTAGCTTGTGATGGTGATAGTATAAAGACCACAAATATAGGCCAATATGACAATGATACAAATAAATAAGATTATAGAATTTAATGTTATTGAACAATTTATTTTAATCATGTTTTAATCTTATGATTGGTAGTCACAAAATCAAGTAATTACCAGTAATAATGACTTTTACGATTAGAAATACTATATCTTCGAAATACAGTAACAGTGGGAGGGTGTATTCCGGGATTATGATTATATCCTTTATAGACAGGTTTAGACGAAATTGCATATCTTGGCGGGTTAATTGGTGTATGATTATGAAATTCGCCTAAGGCTAAAGCGTTTGTAGCTAGGTCAACTATCCAATCTGCATTTTTAAAGCCTAGTTCATAGAAGACGGGATCGAAGTCTAAAGTCAGTGGTTGACCGTTAGAACAAATATCGCTAATCTTTTCCGTTTCCTTTTTGGTTTCCGTTTCCGTTCCCGTTCCATTAAGTTTATCAGCCATTCCACCAATTAAAGAAACTGCTTTACTCATATCTGCAAGGTCGACTGCATCACATTCTCTTCCGTTAGGAGATTGACTGTGAAGTAATTCGGTAACGATGTTCTGAATTAATAAACTTCTTGGATCTATTCCCGGAATAGAACCAAAACCTTTATCAACAACAATAATCGTTCTGTGGATACCCTTGTATTCTACATTTATTGCAGAAGTACCAATATTTGAAGGAGAATTTGTCATTAGGTCATAAAATCTATTTGCAGCATCTCTGCTACCGTTCATATGATTATTAAATATTTTTATAAATTCATTTCTCGAAATATTTTGTGAAATAAACATTACGTTATTTGTTCCTTGAGCAGAGATCAACTTTCCAAGTTTAACGACTAAATCATACAAACTTTGTTCATTGGCTATTAGTTTCTTAGCACTTTTATGAACGACGACTTTGGCTGTAAAAATTACTTCGTTACTAACGGCACCACCACTCTCTGTCGGAAAATAATCAAATGTTTTTGTAGGTGGCAAAGAAGCATCTTTATTCGTACAGGCTACAGACGGCAGGAGTAATAAAAATGTTAAGAACCATCTTGTAAAAGCTTGACGCAATTTAGATTTAGATGGTAAGCATCCCAATATATCGGTAGATAGAGGTTGGCGATTTTTATTCATAAGAAATCGGCTCCGATTAGATATAAGAAGCATATTGTATCATCTGATTGGATTGTTATAAATTGGCCAAATATCATGTTTGTTTTCAAGTATGATATAATAAATCTCTTACGATGACAAAAGAACATAATAAAGAAGGAATAGGAATGACTTTAGAGGATGCTAAACTATTCGTTTATAAAAAACGTTATCGAGTTAAGGATAAAAGATTTATCAGTCGCTGTATTGACGGGAGATACAAAAATGAGGAAGGGCTACCTGCTTTAGCAATCCCCGGAGCCGATCTCGGTCAGATGGCTGTTATTTTTTCTGCCGCGAATCGGTATGGTTTTGAAGTCGATGGAAAAAAAGCTCTTGATACTTTAATTGAAGTTGTTGGAGGAAAAGCCAATTTTAGAACACATACAGATAGTCATCACGAGGGGGAAGGTTTTGCAAAAGGCTGTGGTCATTGGGGGCAGGTTTTGAAAGATAAAGAATCTTATAATATTTCAGATGATCAGATAAGATTTATTGAAGAAAATCTTAATGGTGTTGGGAAACAGATTGTCCTTGAAGGTGATCATAGTGAAAGTGCCGTATTTATGATTAAAGGAAGCTGGGGCATCTTGCCCCAATTTAAAAACTCGTCCACCTTTATGTATCACCAAAGCCTGGTTGACGAGAGGAATAGAGAACTGGCAGAAAAGCTTCTTAAAAAAGGTGCAGTAACATTAACAAATAATGAAGGCGTGGAGTGGCTTTATGAAGCGTTATCGGAGGTGACAACGACTCATCTTTTGGAGACTTCAAATAGGCTTGCCAAAGGACTGCCGATATACGATGTTAATTTTGAGGACGATGGAAGTTTTACAATCGATTTCAGGGAAAATGTTTAACTGCCATTAAATAATTTTTACTGATATAATTTTTCCAAATGATACTTGGGCCAAAAAAACTACTTCAGTTAGTTAAGACGAAAAAATTAGTTGAGAATCTTGACAAGCGTGAATTGACAACTCCTGAAGGAGCAGGGTTTGATATCAGGCTTGGTGAGATACACAAGATAGTCGGGGGAGTGGCATTTTTGGGAGTGACTCACCGGGAAACTCCGAAAATAAAAGCAGTGGCAAAGTACGATGCGAAGAAGCTTACTTCTTACAAAATTAAACCCGGTGAGTTTGTTTTATTTTCATCGCTTGAAACCTTTAACATTCCTTTAAATTTAACGGTAAATTTTAAACCAAGAACAACCACATTCAGATCGGGGTTGATTATAAGAACGGGAAATGTTGCTCCCGGATATCATGGCAAAGTTACTTTTGCCTGCCACAATGCCGGACCGATTCCTGTCACCTTGGAACTTGGTTGCCGCTTTGCTCACGCGCAGTTTTATGAAGTTAGAGGCGGAGGAACACAGTACAAAGGTCAGTGGCAGGGCGGTCGAGTGACAACAAAACGTCGGGAAAAACAGATCTAAATTAGAATTTTTTATCTTCTCTTTTAAGAAACTTGAAAATATCATCATTTGGACAAGCGGAAAAATATCTTCTTTCGTTTACCCGTCAGGGTTCGGTGCAGATCTTTCAGGGCGAAAGGGGATTAGAAAAGGTCAGATACTTTTTATCTCTTTTTGGATCCCCACAAAATAGATTAAAAATTATTCACATTGCCGGCACGGCCGGAAAAGGCTCGGTTTGTCATCTGATTAGTAAGTTTTTGGTGGCTCATGGGAAAAAAGTCGGCCTTCATATCTCACCGCACCTTGTCGATGTCAGAGAAAGATTTCAGATTAATAATAAAAACATTTCAAAAAAAGAGTTTGTCTTTTATTTAAAAAAAATTATTCCTTATGTCCAAAAAGTCGAGAAGACGGAATACGTAAAGTTAAGTTATTTTGAAGTTTTGGTAGGGTTGGCTTTTTATATTTTTTTCGATAAAAGAGTTGATTACGCAGTCATTGAAACCGGATTAGGGGGGCTTTATGATGGCACAAACGTCGTTGATATGAAGGACAAGCTATCCGTGTTAACAAGAATCGGACTTGATCATACCGAGATATTGGGGAAAACAATTGATGAAATTGCCTATCAAAAAGCAATGATCGTTAACGAAGGCAGTGAGGCGATTGTTCTCGATCAAGATAAGAAAGTTAATAGTGTATTTACAAGTACGGCGAAGAATAAAAGGGCATCGATAACCTTTGTTACACCGAAGTTATTTATAAGAAACAATCGGTTTGGATCATTAATAAACCGCTTTAATTCCGGTTATCAATTTGAGAACTTCTCTTTAGCCTATGAAACGGTTAGGAAGTTATCGTCAAGAGACAATATTCCTTTTAGTTTTGAAAAAATAAAAAAAGCCTTAAAGACGAGTTATTTTCCCGGAAGATTTGATATTAAAAAGATTGATAATAAGACGGTGATTTTGGACGGTGCCCATAATCCGATTAAGATGAGGGCATTTATCGAAGGTTTAAGAAATAAGTTTCCCACGGAGAGATTTTGTTTTTTGGTTGGTTTTAAAAAGGGGAAAGATTTTAGGTCGATGTTGGACTGTCTTACCCCTCTCGCAAAAGAAATAACGGTTACCGGATTTCATAATAAAGGTCAGGATTCGGTAATTTCATCGGAAAGCCCACAGGTAATTTTTGATTATTTGAATACTCGTTTTAGTCGGGTAAAGATTTATGACAACTCCCAAAAAGCCTTTACTGATGTCGTAAAAAATTTTAATGGTAAAATTGTTGTCACAGGTTCGTTGTATTTACTTAGTGAAGTTTATAAAATAATAAAATGACAGACCATCAGGAAAATCAATATCTTCTTTTGATGAAAGATATCTTGAAAAACGGTGTCCGAAAAGTAGACAGGGGGACAAAAGACGCCTCGTACTCGGTCTTTGGCAGGCAGATGAGATTTGATCTTTCGAAAGGATTCCCTCTTTTGACTACAAAAAAAGTCTACTGGAAGGGAGTCCTGCATGAGCTTTATTGGTTCTTGTCGGGGCAGACAAATATCAAATATCTGGTTGATAACAACGTCCATATCTGGGACGACTACCCGTATAGAAGGTATATTATGAAAAACTCCTCTTTTGTTAGGACTCCGGCGAGTAAGCCCGAAATTACTAAAGACGAATTTATCGAAAAAATAAGAACGGACGCCAAATTTGCAAAAAAGTGGGGAGAGCTGCCGAGAATTTATGGTGAGATGTGGAGGAAGTGGCCGACTCGCGACAAGGCAAAGAAAGGAAAGAAGGCTCGAACGATTGATCAACTATCTTGGGCGATAAACGAGATAATCCAGGACCCGGCCGCTCATAATGCCATAGTTACTTCCTGGAATCCGGAGTACCTTTATACGATGGCAAAGTATGAAGATACTTCTCATTTTCCTATCTGCCATAATATGTATCAACTAAATGTCAATAACGGCAAACTGTCGCTACAACTCTATCAAAGGTCGGCCGATATTTTTTTAGGAGTTCCGTTTAATATCGCTTCTTACGCTCTTTTAGCGTTGATTATCGCCAAAGTAAGCGGTTACCGACCGGGAGAGTTTGTCCATACTTTTGGAGATGTCCATATTTATGAGCTTCACCTGGAGCAGGTCAAGGAGCAGATAAAGAGAAAGCCGCTTCTTTTTCCCGAGGTTAAGTTTAATCACGTCTTCAAAACCATCGACGATTTCAGGCCGGAATATGTTGATCTGATTAACTATCAATCATATCCTCCGATCAAAGCTCAATTAAGTGTTTCCGGTGGCTATGTTGGTAAAAAAACGACGATTTTTGATGTTAAATAGAGCATTGTGTCAGGCCGATGAGCAACCTCGGAGGTTAGTTAACGGCCTGATGGGACAGTCTAAATATGAATAAAAAACCGATAATTTCAATGGTGGCGGCGATGGACGAGCAAAGAGGGATAGGTTATAAGAATATGATCCCCTGGAAGATAAAAGAAGATTTAGTGAGATTCAGGGATCTGACTGTTGGGAAAACGGTAATTTTTGGGAGAAAGACCTATGAGTCTTTACTTGGATACTATCAAAGGTCGGGAAAAGCGATGCCGAAGAGAAAGACGGTTGTTGTCAGCCGAACTGCACATCAAAAAGAGGGAGAGACATATTTCGTTTCTTCTTTTGAAGAGGCCCTTAAGCTGGCAAGAAAAATTGAACCGGAAGAAGTGTTTGTCTCGGGTGGCGCTCAAATTTTTAATCTTGGGATCGACTATGCACAGAAGCTCTATCTAACGGTTGTGAAAGGAAAGTACCGGGCCGATACTTTTTTTCCTGACTATTCAAAGTTTAAAATAGTAAAAAAGGAAGATAGGTCCAACGAGAAACATAGCTATTCGTTTTTGGAGATGGTAAGAAAGCAAGCTTCTAAAGAATTTCCGATTGAAAAATAATTTTTTTTGATACTATTATATTAATAGTATGGAAGAAGTAAAAAACTTTACCGCCTTGAAGACAAAGCCGAAAAAAAAATTAAATAAGGTTTTTTTGGCTTTAAACATCTTTTTAATGCTGGTTGTCGTAGGGATTACGGGGTATTATCTAAGAGAAAGATTGTTAACTAAAAAAGAAAAAGCATATAGTCCATATAGTCCTTTTCCAATCGCAAAATGTTCTGAACTGTCTGCCAGAGATTGTGGAGATTACTGCTCACCTGTTAAAAGTAATGGTCTTAATTACTACTGTAAGTGGACAGGTCAACATGGGTGTATTGAGTCTTCGACTCCTTGTGGCTCAGATGGTCGTGGTAGTGCCGTGACTTGTGATTCTGTGACCGGCCCAACGCCGAATGGATTTCCTGACAAATGTCCATGGGAAGGGGATTGTTGTGTTCCGGCTGGGACTTCAACAGGGGCAAAAGATTGTCAGGGTGTAGGGCCGAGGTGGACTTATTGCGAAAAAGGTTATGTATGTGTCCAGGGCAGAGGGTGTTTTCCACCAACAAGTCCTCCCGGACAGCCTACCTTAACCCCGACCAAGACCCGTACCCCAACCCCGACCAAGACGCCAAAACCGACGAAAACC
>MWSR01000039.1 GCA_002050095.1 Microgenomates bacterium UTCPR1 | reverse complement strand
ATATTAACTTCTAATTTTCTCAGAATATGGTCTTAGTATACGGGGTACACCCTCGTCATACGGACCAACTCATACCAACCCTACTGATGTGTTTCTATAAGCTAATCTACGGCAGGACGAAGTCAAAATGTCGCCAAGAAGATTTTAGCCCTTAATTTCGAAACGATACAAATATTGTTTCCAAGTTCAATAAATTTTTTATCCCTTCCCTTAACCATAACGTTGTGATAGATTTAAAAACTGATGGATAAGAATACGCTGAAATTTATAGGAATTTTACTGATCATAATATTCTCTTATTATTTAGGAACCTTACGAATACATAGTGATCTTATGTCAAAAAATTTTATTAAAAATGCTTTTAAACCAATTTCCTCAACTACAACACCATATATAACCATAGACCCATCTCCAATTTCATCTGATTGCCCGACAGTGGAAACAAAAATGCAATCGGACAGGGTAGAAGAGGAGGCAGAAAATAACCTCTCGTCGTATGAGATCAAAGAACGATATTCCAATACGGAAGAAAAGATCTTAAAAGTAGAAATTTTGGAGAAAAAATTATTAACCCCCCAGCCTTATAATGAATTATATTCTCAAATTTCAAATAAGAAGGAAGATCCTGATTGGGTAATTAAATATCCAAAAGAATGGCATTTATATAGAATAAAACGAAGGGTCACCGAAAAAAAGGAAGGGGCTATATCACAAGAATACTATGATATAAAGTTTGAATATTTTGACTCCTACTTTTATCTAAGAGAATCGATTACTTTGGGAGGACAACCGATTATTCTTACTGAAAACCAATTAAAACAATTAGAAAGATACTGTGAAACTCCATTTAAAAAGACGGCAAACGGCAGAAAGAATTATTTATGTCCAGGTAATATTATGAACTGCTTAATTAATGATTATAAGGCGACTACACATCCAATAAATTTATACTACAAATCATTCCTTTCAGCTAACGGGTTCTCAATATATGATTGGTATATCCCTTCTTTGCTATTCGACAGAAATTTAAGTAATGAGAGGGCGCTAAGAATATATACCTTGTCTAATAATTTTTTCTCAAATGACAAGAAATTTATATCTGAAATCGAAAGAATATATATAACTCTACAGGAGAAACCTTAAATCTCCATATCCTCGTAATAATCTCTCCACTTCTAATTTCAATGTCGTATGATAAGTTCTAAAAAGAAATGTAACATTTGTTGATAAAATCAATAGACGATAAACACAACTAACGGTTTCCTAAACTACTTTAGATAAATATCAGCTGTTTTGATACGCTTCTGACGAGTTCAGCCCTCCTTCGAGCTTCGCGCTTCGGCGGGTGAAAGCGGAGAGGGTGGGATTTGAACCCACGCGAGTCTTTCGACTCAAAGGGTTAGCAACCCTTCGCTTTGGACCGCTCAGCCACCTCTCCTTAGCCTATCTGTAACCTTTTTTTCAAAATTTTAAGTCAATCAAGATAAAACGACTTTAAATGTATACCTTATTCTAACGGGAATTATACTAAAATATGCTTTTTATTTGTCGGCCATATCAAAAAATAGATAAAAATCTCTATCTCCGCTATGAAAGAGATATAAAATACGGTAATATTTAAAGATGAAAAAAAATCTTTGCATAATTTATTTAGTCCGTCATGGTGAAACCGATTGGAATTTGAAAGGCATTATTCAAGGGAATACCGATATTCCTCTTAATAAAAATGGTAGGATTCAAGCCAAAGAGTTGAAGAAAAAACTGGCGAAGGTTATCTTTGATAAAGTCTATTCTTCCGATATGAAAAGAGCAAAAGAAACGGCTGAAATAATTGTTGAAGGAAGTGGACTTTCGGTTGATACGGACGTACTTTTAAGAGAGAGAAGCTTCGGAAAGTTCGAAGGAAAACATTTTAGCTTTATTTCCAAGTTTGAACAAGATAAAAAGTTTAGAGACAAAGTTTTTCACGGTGGATACGGAGGTGTTGAGCCGATAAAATCGATCAAGGAGAGGATTTTTAAGTTTCTTAAAAATATTGTTAAACAAAATATCAATAAACAAGTTTTAGTTGTTACCCATGGAGGAGTCATCAGAAACTTCTTAAATGAGATAGGATTTGCCTATAATCGATTGTTGCCCGTGGGGAGTATCGCTAACTCATCCTATCTTAAGATAAGGGCAGACGGAAAAAGATATGCTATTGACGAGTTTTCTGGTATCGAAGCCGGCTAACTACTTAATAAAAGTAAAAGATGTTTCACGCCAGTTTCTTTCTTTTGATTCGTCATAAACCTTTGCTCGGACGGTATGTACTCCCGGCTTTGCACCAAACCAATAGAAGGTACAGGTCGATCGATGTTTACAGCTTCTGTTGGGAGATGTTGAATCATCAAAATAGACAAGAATCTCGTGAATGTTTGAAAAATCGTAGGCGGTAACTTTGATTGTTGTAAGATAATAATATTTTGTTGACACATCGATGATTATTTCCGGAGAGATGTAATCAATGTTTGGAGGGTTATTTGCTTGAGGAGGAGTGGTCGGCAAAATGAAAGGAGTTGGGGTTGGCATCGGTGTTGATGACGACATTACTGTCGGAGCCGATAAAGTTGGTGAAGGTACTACGATTGTAGGAATCTTGGTTGGAGATGCGATTTTTTGAGTCGGTGTTGGAGAAATAGCAGTGACAGGAGTCGCTGTCGGCTCGGAGGCGGTTGAGACCATCTCATAGAAACCTACGGTCGTATTATTTATGTTCCTAATTGATTTAAAATAATCGGTTACGGTCGAGACGGGCTCTCCTTTTCCGACGGAAGAAGAATTTGGTTTTAGTCGATATCCGTCCGCTGGTCCGTTTGGTTCGGGATTTACAAACATCGGATCACTTGAAAAGGAAGTAGTTGATCTGTCGGCCGATGGCTTTCCTGAAGGCCAGTTGTTACTCAAAATTGTCCAGTTAGCCGAATCGGGAAAAGCTATTGACCCAAAAATTATATTATTTTTTAGTTCGTTATTGGTTGTTGTTGTGCTGTCAAAATAGATAGTCGGTTCTTTAATAGAGCTTATAAGTGTGTTGTAGTAGATCTTCATATTTGAGTATGGTTTTTTCAGTTCACCTTGCCAGTATCTTATAGCCGATTTTGTGTTGACGATAAGGTTGTTGCTGATTGTAATGTTATCCAAGTTAAAAGAAGGGTTTGTCGAGCAACAGTTTTCGGAAGAGATCATTATGGCCCGGGCCGGGTAACCGTCACGATAATAATTAGAATCGTAGGCCGATAGGTAGTTGCCGTCAATGAGAATATTTTTAGCATTGTCCAGATAGAGAAGAACGGAAAAAGTATCTCTAATTCTATTTCCGGAGATAATGCCTCCGTCAAGAGCGATAAGATCAATCCCTTCTCCCCACGAGTCATGGATGTAGTTATTGGTGATATTAAAATTGGTAGATGCCGATCCGTCGGGTTTTTTTGCCGAAGAAATTACTTGTGGCCAACCGTGGGTTCCCATAACTCCTTTTGCATTTACCATAGCGGCGTTATAGGTTTCGTTACCGTCAATAGTGATATTTGAACCGCTTCCGCCGATTGCCTTGAACATCGTTTCATGGACAATATTATTTTTTATTAAAATGTTGTTTGAGTTGTAGGCGTTGATACCGCGACCGCTTGAGTTGACAACTTCAAAACCGATAAATTGTATGTTATTTACTTGGTTTAGATTAACCAGAGCATCGTTCTCCGCAATTTGCAAGCCCGTTCCGTCGATAATAACTTTTTCGTTGTTATATGTAGTATAAACAACCGGCTGACTTTCGGTCCCACTACCTTTTGATATTTTCAATGTCCTTTTGTAAGTACCTCCTCGGAAAAGTACTCTTGTTCCCGGGCCGACAAAGGCTTGAGCTTTTTCTACCGAAGCAAACGGATTGTCAAATGATCCATTTCCGCTTGAATCCGATCCGTTGACGGCTATATATATTTCTTGATTAGAAGTTTCACTTGCCTTTAGAAGTTGATTGAAAGAATTTTTTACCGTATTCTCGGCAAGAAAGTTGGAGGAGAAGATGGTCGCTCCGGCAACAAGAGTTAAAACAAGAATATAAAAATAAACACCAATTTTTTTAACGGATTCCTTTATATCCATCAAGTTAAATAATACAGTAACAAAATGCTATTTGTAAATGAAACAAATTATTAAACTTACATCATCCCGATGACAGGAATTTTGCGATTATATTGTCGGCTTTGTTGAGGAAATTCTTTATAGAAAGACGGTCGTTATTAATAGATCTTTTTTCGAAAGAAATTTTTTTGTAGTATTTTTTCCAGATAGGGTAGAGGTCAAAGATTATTTTTTTATATTTTCCGAGTTGTTTACTTACTTCTTTTTTATTGGTAATTCCATTACTTCTTATTCTTCTTAAGTATTCAAACTTTCTTCTATTCCAGCTAATGATCGGTTTGGTGTCGATAAAGAGTGTGTAGGAACTGAATTTTTTATAGGTCTCCAAGTATTTTCTGAAAAAATAATTGGCCGCTTGCCTATCTATAAAATATTCACCATAGACGCAATGGTAAATTCCGCTTTCTATAATAACCAGCCCCGTTTTAGACTTAATTTTATTTATATTCTCAATATCCTTTTCAATCAGCTTTTTTTCTAAATCGGCCTTGGTATCGGCGGCACCAAAATTTTTATTTTTTGTCAAAGATCGGGGGTTAACCTCATCGATTAATAGAATATGTTTATACTTCTTTTTAAGAAAATTGAGGAGAGTGGTTTTTCCGGAAGATTGCGGTCCGGCGATTGTAATGAGTTTTCTCATCTGGTAAGATTGTAGCATAAAGGTTTTCTATTTATGGATATTAAAGGTGAAATTCTACGAAAAATAAAATTATCGCAAAATATTTTAATAAACATACACAAGAGTCCCGATTACGACTCTTTTTCAAGCGCACTTTCGCTACGGTATTTTTTAAGAAAACTCGGAAAAAAAGCGACGGTCATTTCCTGTCAAAAAATTAATCGTCATTTCCATTTTTTAGAAGGGGCAAAAAACATTAAAGTTATCAACTACAGTAAGTTTGATTTTTCGCCATATGATCTATTTATAATTCCCGATACGGCAACAATGGAGAGAGTGACGGGAAGCGTTGAAATTAAGCTGCCAAAGGGGATAGATTACATTGCTATTGATCATCATCAAACCAACGAAATCGGATATCCGCTTCGGTTGGTTGAGAGTCGATCAAGCGCGACCGCCGAGGTACTCTTTGACCTATTTGATAAGTGGCGGGTAAAAATAGATCCTCGTCTGGCGACTTTGCTTTTGGCGGGAATTTTGGGCGATACGGTGTTTTTGAGGTTTTGTGAGGATAGAAAGAAGACAATGGAGACGGTTTTACAACTTGTTCGGAAAGGAGCCGATATGGATTTTTTGTCGGAAAAGTTTTTTGAGGATTATGCCTTTAATTTAGTGAGAGCAGTTGGTTATTTTTTGATTAATTTAAAAAGAGAGAAGAATTTCGTATGGTCGGCGATGGATTTTGAGACGTATAAAAAGTTTGGACAACCGGAAGGAGTTCGCGAGATGGCAGCCGATAACTTTTTCCGTGGAGTTCGCGGTGTCGGTTATGGCGTTGCCATACTCGAGACAAAGAAAGGTGTTGTTAATATGAGCTTTCGAAGCAAAAAGAAAGTGGACGTGACAAAATACGCAAAACTTTTTGGAGGAGGAGGGCACAAGAATGCGGCAGGAGCAACGATTTTAGCAAGTTACGATGAAGCTATTAAAAAAATAAGAACTACTTTAAGCGGTTGACAAGCTATTTCAAATGTTAAATATTAAATGGTAAAGGTTAAAGAAATATTAAAGATTTAAGATTTAATCTTTAAGATTCTTAAGATGTTTTCAAGCAACCAATTTCATATTTTTCATTATCTTTTCAACTTCTCTATCATTAATCCTATGATGTGGTCCGCGGTGGGAGAGGAGGGCACCGGAGAAAGTTTTTGGGATGTGCATAAGTTCATGAATTAATGTCTTAATTTTTTCACGTTCGGAGAGTTTGTCATATTTTTTGGCATTAACTTCGATGATATAGTGAGGTTGGAGGCCAGCAACTTCTTTAAAGAGTCGGCTCATACCCCAGATTCTCGCATAGGCGCGGGTCTTGGCGTCATACGAACGAATGCAGTGGATGTTATTGACTTTTATGTGGGTAAAGTTAAGTTGCTTGACTAAAGTTTTAATCTGTTTTTTTATCTCCGGTGCCAGTTTGTATTTCATCCGTTTATTATACAGGGTCAGCTCCTATTTTAGCTTGATATTTAGGGATATTTGGTATAATATTATAGGATTTATGAACGGTGAATATAAATACACCACTCCTTATTATGGTTTAAGACGTAAACCTGGACCGTTTGGTACTAATTATAGGGTGTATGGTCCTGGTGATGTTAATCCATTTACGGAATTTGAAGTTATACAAGCTTATCTTAGAGACTTTCATCTTCCAGAAATAGGAATAATCGGAAAGTCGGAAATAATTGCGGCCCTGTTTGGTATTCTTACTTATGGAGTTAGAACTGACAATCCGTTTAATATGGAAATTTGGAATGATTCACATCTCAATCCTTCTACTATCGAGGAAGAAATGAGGGGAATATATTCAAAATTCGAAATTATTTATACTCACCCAAACCAAGCTTTTTTATGGCCCGAATCACCTCAAGTAATTTTTAACGATGAAGGCAAACCGAAAGAAGCGATTAGGGGAAGTAATAATAAAGTTATGGGTAAGGGTACTTGGTATGATTTCTGGAGGCAAGGAAAACAACAGGGTATTGAGGTTCTATTTATTTCAGATCATAATAATAATCCGTTGGCAATTGTAAATTTCCATTTTACTGTTTTAGAGTATGATTATGTTCCGACAGGTATACTCGTAAAAGAAGGAATTTATGTACATCCTGATCATCAACATCAAGGTATAGGAACATGGGTCAATAATATAACTAATAGTGCTATGGAGTCAATTTTTAGCTTATTAGAGAAAAAAATACCAATTTATTGGTATGCGGAATGTGATAGTAATAATAAGCCAAGTCGCGGAAGCCTGAAAAAATCATTTAGAAACGAAAAAATACCGCTTGATGGCGATAAGATGATTTTTTGGAATGTATATATTTAACTTGAAAAAAACAGAAAAACTTTGAACCTATGGTTTTATTGTAATTAAAATACAAATTACAAGATAAAGGATAAATCTTATGGTAAGTGAGTGGCTCATAAGAAGGAGATTTCTACGTATTAATCCGTTTGAGTATGCAGGAATAATCGCTCAAAGTAATGTTGGTGACAAGAGCTTTGATCGATTACCAAGATATTTAGGAAGGAGTTTAAATTATGTATTTAATGAATGGCAAAAAGATGGGATGCCAAATAAGGGTAAATTTATATCGATTATGGGATTAGACACAGTATGACAAGCCGATCGGCAACCTCGGAGGTTGCCAAGGCTATTCTTGTCTTATTCAGTTTTAAAAAATATTTATTTTCTACAATTATTTATGACATTATTCCTATAATGAAGAAATATCAGATATTGAATAATATTGAAGATAGAGAGTGAAATATGATTAACAGATTTTAAAGCTATTGACCTATAGAATTATTTTAGTATAATTATCCTATCTTATGGCAGAGCGAGATCTAAAATCAGAACGTAAAAATGAGAGTCAAATAAATTCTGGTCCATTTGTTGGTCGTGAAGGAGAAGTTATTGAGTTAAAAAATTTTCTGAACGTATTATATCCAAGAAACAGGGTCGTTAGAGTTTCAGGTCCGAGAGGGTCGGGAAAATCAACACTTCTTACTTATCTTCATGAAAACGTTATCCCAAAAATGGGATCTAATTGTGTGTCTACTTTAGTTAGGATTTCACCAAATGACCCGGAAGGAAGTCATAATAAACAAAACCGCTTACATATAAAAAGTCATCCTACTAAAGATGTTAAAGAATATAGAGGTCTGAATACATTGCTTGATTTTTTAGCGAGTCAATACAAAATTGATTTTGACTTTAATCTTGTTTTACCGGAAAGAATTGATAGTATTGTAAAGTATATTGGGTCGCATAGAGATACAAGATTCGTCCTCATTATAGATGGTGGATTTAATAGTAGGAAAGAAATCGAGAATATGATAAAAAAAAGTTTTTTTGGAAATCTTCTTACATTAGAAAATTTTTACTTAATTATTAGTGAAGAAGGAAGACCACGCACTTGGCCAAATATTTATGTTAATGAAGGAATCAGACTTAAACTAGAACCATTTAAGAAACCAGAACTAGAAGATCAAGTAAAAAAATTGGGAATTCCTACAATTAATGGTGATAAATTGCAAACGATCCATGATATAGGAAAAGGTTACCCGATATTTACTGATATTCTAGCTAAAGCCAAAGACCCATTATCTAAAGAAACATTGGTAAAATGTATATATAGACTATTCTCGGAATTACCGTATAATAAAAATGAAAAAAATCGCATTTTTGATCATCTTAAAGCATTATCCGTGTTTGACACTTTCGGTGAAGCAGAGGTTAGGGCTTTGTTCCCAAAAGCAAATGCAAGAGAGGAGATAAATAAGCTATGGAGAACAGGATTGATTTCTTGGAAAGATGGAGGATATAAAATCGATCCTTCCTTAAAAGCAATTCTTGATTTATATATGGACATGTATGACCCAACTGTACTATTAATTTTAGGAAAAGCTATTGAGCATCTCAAAAAATTATCAAGCGAAAAAGAAATTATTGATAGATTTAAACGAAAATATGAAGAAAAGATAAAAGCACTCATTGATAGATATGATAGATTAAGAAAAGATAAAAGCACTCATTGATAGATATGATAGATTAAGAGAGTAAAGTACCCCATTTTTCAAGACCACTTTCTAAGATATGGCGTAGGTAGTTAAAGCTTGGGCTATCGTCATGCCACTTTTGATTTTTTTTGATGCCTCCCTTTTGGTTTCGACTGGTACACGTTTGAACATATTCTTAAATATTAACTTCTAATTTTCTCAGAATATGGTCTTAGTATACGGGGTACACCCCAGTTCCCATTCCGAACAATAAATTATGCCGATTGCCAATATGCGCATATGATACATTGTATGATCTATCAACCTAAAACCATTGTCTGATAAGATTTGAACTAATGGTGTATGATATATTACTATATATTGAGTTATTGAATAAATATCTCTTATAAATTTATCTATAGAATCATGTCAAAACCAGAGCTATTTACAGGACAAAATCACTTCATAGGACCAAGTTACTTCACTAATATATTAGACTCTTTACCACTATCAGATAGCGGGATAGAAGGATTTTTTGAAAAATGGAGGGCACGGGGATATCCTAATTCCGATACTCTACTTGGTATTTTGGGACATGCAACAGAGGAAGCATTAGGTCAAAATAAAGGAGACAGGCCGGATAGGCCCTTTGAATTTTGGCTTGGGGCAATAGGTTCCTATGGCTTTAGACCACTTTGGCGGCAAAGTCCTAACTTTGATCCTGAGCAAAAACGAAGAGAAATAGAATTGAGCGGATCCGAACAAGAAAATTTTGTGAGCCAAGTCGCTTCTTTTTTAATCGGTCGATTTCTAAAGGAAATAGGTAGTGTGGAAGTGGAAAAAAATAACGATAATCAAATAGATGTGTTGGCGGGATTGATAACGGCAGTGCAACTTATTTCTACCAACTTAATTAACTCACCTTCTTATGTTATCAAATATCTTAGAGAAAAATATGGGACAGATAGATTAACAGACATGTACGATTATATTAATTATTTCATTTTAATGGATTGTATTAAATCTTTGGGGTTAGCATTTGGTAGAGACCGTAAGAGAACGATAATAAATAATTTTTGGCAACTCTATTTCAATCATTACAAAGCCTACAAAGACAGTTATGAATCGTCGGTGAGGTTCCCTAAAAACTTAATGGGTGCATTTTTCAGAATCTTAAAGGATATTTATGACTATACTAATATTCCACAAGAATTTTATTTAGCCCACAAAGCAAACGAGAGTGACAAAATAAAAGCTGATGGTGCTGGAGGAGAAGTAAAGAGAGAAGACAAAAGAAGTACTAGACTTAAAGCGCAGTTTGTCTATAGATATGTTCAAGGTTTGTTTGAAGTTGCGAAAAAGATGGAAGAAGGCTCATCAAATGGAGTTCTTTATCTTTACGATCATCTCAAGATGATAATAGAAAAGAATGGTTTGTTACCCAAAAAGCCTTTAACAGAGGTAACTCTTGATGAATGGGAAAGAATTCTTTTGGATTGTCTTAAAGACGAGTCATTATTTCAATTTCACTTAATTGAAAATAAAGTTAGAGAGCCAATAGGTAGGTATGACTATAGAGCATTGTTAAAGCATTTTCTGCCTATGGGAAATAAGAAATTAATAACAATTAGCCTTGGTTTTGGAAGAATCGGCGCACCCACTTGGGAAATGTCAGGGCAATTTAAAAAGGAAGGTATTAAATTGGATGTTTATGGTGTTGATTTAAATCAATTATACGATGACATATCTCCTGATAATGTAGTTATTCAAAGGTTTATGAGAACTAAAGACGGAGTGTTACGTGATGCAGATAAAGACCGCCTTCCAGATGTTGAGACGTTACCGAAGGATGAAGTCAGAGTAGTAATGCGATGGAGAAGCCAATTGATTAAAAATGGAAGATTATTCGGAGGAGTAGATTTGGTGAAAACTTCACCGGATCTGCCGTTAGCTGATTTAGTTACACTTCAGGGAACGGTTGCATGTTTTGGTAACTACAAGGACAGAGTTGCGTTAATCAAAAATGCATTAAATATGGTAAATCCTAATGGAGGAGTACTACTTATCGAAGGCGGAATGACATTAACGGGAGGACAAAACATAAATAGCATTGCTTTAAGGTTGAATAATGGGAAGGTGGAGATATTATACGTAGAAGTCAACAGATCCAGAGGAGTGTCGGTTCCCAGTTATGGAGCAGATCATAAAACACTATTGGTAAATAGTGATGTTATACCCAGATTTGAGGCTACAAATTGTAGGTGTACTTCATTTTCAGATGATGAAAAACTTTTTAATTCTCTCTTTAACTCTATCCAAAAAAAAGAGTAGTGTATAATCTGTTTATTATGCAATATAAGAAGATAATTCTCTTTCTTTTCTTTTTTTTTCTCTCTCTTCCTGTCCGAGCGGAAGAGATAAGAAGCTTTGCCGTTCAGGTTAAACTAAATGAAGATGCTACTATAAACGTTCAAGAAAAGATAGTCTATGACTTTGGTAGTTCTCTCCGACACGGGATTTACAGGGTGATTCCATTTGTTAAGATAAATGCCAATAAAAAGAAGTATAGCCTAGATTTTAAGAACTTTTCGGTAACGGACGAAAACGGAGCTCGCTATAAATTTTCGGAATTAACCGAAGGAACCAACTTAAAACTAAAGATCGGTGATGCCGACAAGACGATTAGCGGAGTTCATACCTATATCATCGACTATGATGTTGCCGGTGCCATCACCTACTTTTCCGACCATGATGAACTTTATTGGAATATAACAGGGAATCATTGGGATGTCCCAATCGATAAAGTCAGCGCTAAAATTATCCTTCCCGAATCACTAAAACAGGAGATAATAGAAAGCAAGTGCTTCACCGGATCTTACGGATCAACCGAAGCAAACTGCGAGACCAGACAGGACGGAAACGAGATCTATTCCTCTACAAATAATTACCTAAACTCCAATGAAGGACTTTCGGTTGTTGTTAAGCTGCCGATGAATGCCGTTGCCCATCTTGAACCTAAAGAATACAAGACATTTTTCGAGACGTTTTTTGGAAAGATAGTTTTGGTGATTATGTTTGTGATTGGCGTCGTGTGGTATTTGCTTTTGCCGTTCTACATTATCTATCGCTGGTTTAAGTACGGACGTGATCCAAAGGCAGTTGTGGGAGAAACAACGGCTTGGTACGATCCGCCAAAAACTCCTGACGGCAAACGGTTCCTGACTCCGGGCGAAGTGGGGACTCTCGGTGACGAGACGGTTGATCTAAAAGATATCTCGGCAACAATTGTTGACCTGGCTAGAAGAGGGTACCTTAAGATAGTAGAGAAAGAGAAGAAGGATTTTTATCTTCAGCGAACTAACAAGGCAGATAAGATGATTTCCTCAAATAATAAAGGTGGAGACAGAGAGAAAGATGAACTTTTTAAATACGAAAAGACCTTATTGGATGAATTTTTTGGTAAATTGGATGAAATAAGGCTTAAGGTGAAAAAACTGGACTCTGAAGTGGAAGAGGTGAAGAATCAACTTTATAATCAGGTTGTTGCTGATGGATTGTTTCCGGAGAATCCGAGAAAAGTTCGCGACCTTTATTATTTATTTGCCTTTATAGCTTCGGTAACAGGAAACTTTTTCTTAGCTATTGTCCTTTTTATTTTCGGTAGGGCGATGCCGAGAAAAACTCAAGAGGGTGCTAATGCCTACAATGTTGCTAAATCATTGAAGAATTTTTTGACTTCTCAACAAAGACAGTTGGAATTTCAAGCCGATAAACAGATGATGTTTGAGAGGTTGTTGCCTTACGCGGTTGCTTTTGGAGTTGAGAGAGTTTGGGCGAAAAGATTTAAAGATCTTGGGCTGAAACAGCCGGATTGGTATCAGGGCTATTCAACAGGAAGATTTAACAGTATCGCCTTTGCAAGCGCCCTTAACTCTTCCTTTAACAGCTTTAGAGCAGCGGCAACTCCGACCTCAAGCTCATCGGGTTTTTCCTCCGGATTTTCAGGCGGAGGTGGATTTAGCGGTGGCGGTGGTGGCGGTGGAGGGGGTGGTTCTTGGTAAAGTGTTCTCCTACGTTTATGTCATAAGGTATGTAAAGGATTGAATAGAATAAAATGGATACTTCAACAGATATTAACGGTATAGAATAGGCGATAGTCTGCTTAGTGATCCATGATTTTTTGGGAGGTATGATATTTTCATTCATAAAAATTAATCATTATTGGCCTTATCTCTAACATCTTCGGTTGCTTTTTGATATTTGTTAAGACTTTGATTTCTAAAGTCCATAATCTGTTTAAATAGCTTACTTGATAGATCTCCTAAACGATTATATTCATTTAGAGACATTTTATTATCAAAGTACTTCTTTTTTTCATTTTGAATATATTTGTCGGCTTTATCATAGGCGTCTTGGTAACATTTAGTAATTTCTTGAAGTTCGTTTCCTTTGCAGAGAGTAAATTTGTAGGCCTTTTGACCTTTTTCGTATAGGTCTTTGAATTTCTGATCAAGTTCCTCACCATTTGAGGCGGTGACAAAACTTCCACCTCCAGCATTTGATATTTGTATGAGAGATGTAGCTGCATTGGTATCTACTGCAAAACCGATAACGTTAACAGTCACCGATTCCGGAGAGTTTTTGATGTTTCTTGCTGCCGATACTGGATCGCTATCGCAGGTTTCTTCACCATCGGTAACGATAATAATCTCATTTTTTTGTCCTTCCTTACCAGCAAAGTCTTTTACGGCCTCGTTAATTGCTTTTCCCATCAAAGTCCAACCGGTAGATTTAATCGGGGAGAGAATGGTATCTATATTTTGTGGATTTACTGTTCCGATCTGACCTATTGTTTCTGCGGTAGAACAGCTGACAGGTTTATCGGCAACGTTATTTGATCCTTTATGGCCGTAGATCATCAGTCCGATATTAGTAGTTTCTGATGCTTGATTAACATAATCTTTAATGGCTTGTTTTGCCAGGTCCATTCTTTTTTGACCACTTATCTGAAGATCCATACTGCCCGAAGCATCTAAGACGATAAGAACGTTTCTTTTTTGAGATTCAGTATCTAAGTTTACGTCGCAAGCATTTTGCTGACAACGTTCAGCTTCGGAAACATTTTTATCGAGGCCGATTGCATCCTCAACAAAGTCGGGAAAGCCGTCAGCATCGGTATCTTTGTCATACTTCGACAGATCCTCAAACGGAAACTTGACTTTGTCCATAGAAGCGCCAGGCTCGTTGATAATACTTGTTGGCATCTTTTTAAAAAATAGTGTTACAAAAGAAAAGATTAAAATTAGAAAAACTACACCAGCGATTATTAGTAATAAGTTCTTGTTAGGTGAAGTTTGAGGTAGAGGAGGAGTATTTGATGGAGGCGAAGCCTGGTTTTGATTTGAATTGAAGGAGGTTGGGTCAAGTGGAGTGGAAGTTTGTTGGCTTTGAGTGTTTGTTGGCATCTGATTATCCATATTTTGCTTAAAAATTATTATTAGTAATAGCTGGTGGACCTGATGGTCTAATATGAGATCTGACTTTTTCCGAAGAGATTGCTCTTAGCTTGTATGCATTTTTGCGGTGAGCTCGATTGATATTGGTAGAAGCTCGTGATACGATTGCCGTTGTTGATCCAGTGTCAGCGTCCATATATTAGTTTATAAAATATAAATCTTTATCTTATCAGGCATTTCCAAATTCAAAGATAAATGCACTCTGTATTTATAATAATATACTAAATATTCCAAGACTATTGTTCTGTATCCTTTTTATCCACATATCAACTATTTTTCTATGGATATCTCGGCTTCCGACAATTAATAACTGTGGTGTGCGATTACGGGACGACTCCTACACAAGAGATATTTGAGCTTATTTATCGATCAGGCCGCCATATACGATTTTGTTTGATATCCTTCTGCCGGATATTCAGTAAAAATAAAACTGTGAGGTGTCAGCGGTTAATTAAATGATAGAATATAGGGTAGCACCCATAGCTTAACGGATAGAGTATCAGTTTGCGGAACTGATGATCCCAGTTCAATTCTGGGTGGGTGCACACTATGAAATAACGGTCAACGTTATTAAACGTAGTAAAAACGTCTAGGTTTTTAGCGTTTTTGGATAGGGGGCGTAGTTCAATGGTAGAATAGAGGTCTCCAAAACCTTTGATGGGAGTTCGATTCTCTCCGCCCCTGCAAGAACAAAGATTCGTTTAGATGTCTAGCACCCATCTGGAGAAATCTTCGTGTGCTTTATAGTTTGGTTTGGTAGCGAAAGATTCATCTAAAAATCCTCCGATAGCGCGGGCAGACAAGATAATTTTTAGTTTATTTTTAATATATCCACGTTCGAGCAATTTTCGATAGATTTCTATGGCAAGTTCTTTTTCTTTCCATACGGAGTAGGTTCGTTGAATAAAATAGCCAATATCGTAGTATTCGACTCCTTGAGTCATAGCATGTTCGCCATCGATTAAAAATAAGATATTGTGTTTTCTACTTATAAGTAAATGCCAGGGTGCAAAGTCACCATGTCGAGTACAACAAGAGAGCAACGAATAGTTGTCTTTGACAAAATTAAGTAATGTATTTAGTTCATATTTTATTCTAATTTCTCCTGGGATAGCATCATAGTGAGAGATAGTCTTATTTAGAAATATTTCTTGACAGTTTTTCCCCGGATTGTAAAAATCGGCAGGAAGTTTATCGATCTTAAGGTTCGCAATTTTTTCCGAGAGGCTAATTATCTCTTCAACTTTAGCCTCGACAACCTCCAAGGTTACCAGTGGGCCGTCAAGATACTCCATAATTAGATAAAAACTGTCTTTTTTGAAATAACCTCTATTATAGATTTTCGGAACAGGAAGATAGTTGGCGACTGCATCACTCCAGGCAGCCTCATTTTCTGTAACAATGCTTATCCCTTTTGAAGTCGCGATTTTAAAAAAAAATTTTCGGTTGTTACTGTCTTCAATAATAGCGCAGAGATGCCTGCCGGGATCAAGGAACCTTATTATTTGATATTTTTTTTTAATGAGGAGAGATGTAATTGCCTCAATATCTAACCGACCGGGGGAGCGATAGTCAAAAGTCTTGTCGTCTTGTTTAATTTGAAAGGCTTTGGTCACTTTACGGGTTGGGTGCTTGTATCATTAGCGGGAAAATCAGGAATCGATGGTGCGTCGGCGGGCGGGGGAGAAGTCGGTACTCGATCGCTATCGGAAGTCGCCGTTTTCACATCGGCTACTTGAGGTGTGGGAGGCTTATTTTCCTCCAATTTATCTAAAACGGCATTGAGCTTGTCATTGGCATCCGGAATTTGGCTTTCACTGACTGCAGGAGATGGAGGTGTTGCCGTAGGCTCGTCGTTATCAACGACGGGTGGCGTATTTGTTTGATCGGCGTTTTGTGGAGGTTGAGGAGTTTGATTTTCTCCTGCGGGTAGATCGGCAGGCAGTGGTGTCGGTTCGACATTGGCTTGAGGTTCTGTTGTAACAGGAGCTTGTCCATCGGTTGTTTCGGAAGTAGGATCGGAAGGTGACGTTGTAAGTTTGAAAGCTTCATCAAACTCACTTTTTGTAAATCCTTTGAGAACGATTATTGATCCGTCGTCTTTTTCTATCCTTGTGACAGGTGTTCCGGCAAAGTTGTTTGACACGGCAAGCATTTCGGTTAGGAAGTCTTTGTTGGTCTCAAGATTTTTCTCTTCGTACTGGAGGTTGTGTGAAGCTAAATACTCTTTTTCTTGCTTTGAAAATTGACAATCGGTTATAGTGTAAACGGTTATTTTCATCCTAATTTTCAGAATAGGGGATTAAAAAAGAAAAGTCAATAACAATTTGGTTAATAAAGTTTGTAAAGTTATAAAGTTTCTAAAGAAATTAATCTTTATGGTCTTTAGGAACTTTATGAACTTTTGGACTTGAAAACGCGTTGAGTTGTTTTAGTTTCCACATAAAAAGGGCGGCCTTGTTCCTGGCATTTGAGTCAATAACAAATCTCAGGGCTTTTTCCAATATTGGTCTTGGCACAGTCTTTGACAGCCTCATATAGAGGCCTTTTCTTTTTTCATCATGCAGTCTTTTACTTAGGTAGATAGCGAATGTCTGAAACTCCCTTGATATATATCTATCCTCGAGAGGATTAAATTTTTTTAGAATGTCTTTGACCGATTGCATAAAGTTTAGGATTCTATAGAATATATTTATATTCTACTATAAATTGATATTTAGTTTTTTAACCACAAGTTCAATAATCAAATGCAACGGTTTTGAGTAGAATATCGTTGTATGAAACGACATAAATTAAGCACAAAAGAACGAAATAAGATAGCTCTTTTATAAGAAGAGAAGAAAGAAAGTTGCTTGTTTTTATAATTTTTCAGGTGGAAAAGTGAAGTTTAAATACAACAAAAATACTTTTGACATGGAGGCCTTTGACATGGAGGCCTTTGGATTTATATGGTATCCTTTTTCTGATTTTTAACTTGATTTATTTTTATCGATTATTTGTCGATACAGTTTTTCGTAATTTTTTGCCATTAGATCGGCAGAAAAATTTTTTTCGACATGCTGTCTGCAAGCAAGACGCATTTTTCTGTATTCAGATTCCGGTAGATTATAGATTTTCTCAGCTGCTTCTTTCAGACCATCATATCCTGTTTTTTTAATAGTAAAATTTCCACGTATGTCATCTTCCGAAGAGTTAATAACAAATCCAGTGACGCCATCAACCACGACCTCAGGGACAGCTCCTCTAGCAAAAGCAATAACCGGGGTCCCACAAGCCATTGCTTCTATCATGACCAATCCGAATGCTTCTTCCCATTGAATAGGAAACAGGAAGGTTTTTGCTCTTCCCATAACGTCGTCTCGCTTTGAACTATTTAAAAAGCCAAGTTTTGTAACGTAAGGAGAATTTAAATATGGTCCTATTTCTTTATTATAATAGTCTGTTGTCTCATAATTAGAACTTGAAGCAATGTGTAGAGGTTTCTTTATTTCTGTGGCTAATCTGAGTCCAAAATTAAAACCTTTTTCAGGAATAAAACGACCTATCATAATCATGTTATCACCAGATGTTTCAGAGAAACGGAATTTATTTAGTTCGATTCCATGATAGATAGTCCCGACGCAGTTTAAGTTAAGAATTTCTTCATATTCATGAGCTTGATATTTCGAGATTGAAATATGTGGAACTTTATTAAAGTATTTCAGTCGCCAGAACTCAAAAGTATTAGCATTAAACACTGGGTCATGCAATGTAAAAATCATAGGTATTTTTGTAAAAGCAGAGAAATAATATGAAAAAGTATCGGAATAAACGTGAATTATATCTAAATTATTTTTATTTGCATGAGCAATAGCTCTACTTACCAGATCAATACTATAGTTAGTACGTTTACGAATATCGGATAGTTGTTCAAGTACTGATGAAGGTCTTTTATGGATATCACGTACAGAGTACAATTGCAAATTTTCAAGATCTAGAGATCCAGCTATATTATTACCTTTGGTTACTAAGTTTTCGGAGGTATAAGTGAATACTTGATGCCCTAAAGTAACTAGATGATTTACTAAAGAAATAAATAATTCTTTCGGTGCAAATATTCTAGACTCATATGACTTGCTAGCCAATAATGATGGTAAAAGAAGCCCAATTTTCACACTTTTTTTCCCAAAACTTCTAGGTAAACTCTTTCGTAGTTATCAACCATTGTTTGAGTTGAAAAGTTTTTCACAACATGGTTACGGCAATCTACGGGTTTAATCGTATCAATTTTACTTAGAGCTCGTTTTAATCCTTCGACACCATCTTTTGGATTAACAACGAACCCTGTTTTTTCTTCAACCACCAGTTCTTTTACAGACCCTCGGTCGAAACCGATTACGGGCGTTCCGCAGGCCATTGCCTCTGCCATAACAAGACCAAAGGGTTCATACCAGTTGATTGTCATTAAATATGCTTTGGCGCCCTGCATCAGCTTAGCAATTTCTTGTTTTGATAAAACTAGCTCAGAAGATAGGGGACCAACCCACTTTATTTTATCTGATAGATGAGGTTTAATATCTTTTTCGTAGAAGTCCATGTCTTCTATATTTCCACTTAAAAGTAGCCTAGAATTTGTTTCTTCGGCTAATTTAATTGCCCAACGAATACCTTTTGGATCCATAAAATTTCC
>MWSR01000010.1 GCA_002050095.1 Microgenomates bacterium UTCPR1 | reverse complement strand
CCATAGTTCAACGGATAGAATAAGTCCCTTCTAAGGATTAGATGACAGTTCGATTCTGTCTGGCCTCACCATCTGTTTAATATAACGGATAGAATAACCCCGACTAAGTCGGGGTAGATGACAGTTCGATTCTGTCTGGCCTCACCATCTGTTTAATATAACGGATAGAATAACCCCGACTAAGTCGGGGTAGATGACAGTTCGATTCTGTCTGATTTTACTTATGTCAGAAAATAAGCAACAAACAGGAGGGAGACCTTTTAAGGAAGAAATCGCCGAGGTTTTTTTAAAGACCGGGGTACTTGTTGGGGTTTCCTTGGTTGGATTAGCAATCGCATCTTTATTGTCATTACCCGATACAGTCCAAATACTTTCTTCTGGTTGTCTTAATAGTCTGTGTATAGGAACATTCGCTCTGACAGCAGCAGTCGGTGGAGGTCTGTATTTAAAAAGAAGAATAGCAAGCAACCTTGCAAATGACCAGACTCCGTCAGACATTGCCGGAAATAAAGCATTTCTTTCCGATAATAAAAAGTAGATTTAGTTAGGTGTACTTCAAATGGCTTAGGGCTTTTGTTGTTAGCTGTCGGCCACGGGAAGTCTTTTTGATAAAACCTATTTGCAAAAGGTAAGGCTCAACGAACTCTTCGATAGTCCTAATATCTTCGGATAGAGCAGCGGCTATCGTTTCTACTCCAATCGGCTGGTTATTAAACTTCTCGGATAGAATCTTCAGATATTTCTTATCGATATCGATCAATCCTATATCGTCTATCTCAAGCAGTTCAAAAAGTTTATTTAAGAGAGCCTCATCGATCTGCGATAATCTATCAACTTCCAAGATATCTCGGGCTCTTTTTAAAATCCGGTTCGCCAGTCGGGGAGTACGACGTGACCGGACAGCAATCGACATAGCCGCGTTATCGGAAACTTTGACGCCGAGTATCTTTGCCGATCTTTTTACTATTTCAACCACTTCGGCAATTTGATAGAAATCTATCCTTAGCAATAAACCAAATCGATCACGAAGAGGAGCCGACAGCAAAGCCAGTTTTGTTGTTGCACCAATGATGGTAATACGGGGGACGGACAGCCGGACCGTTCTGGCCGACGGCCCTTTCCCAATAATGATATCCAGGGCGTACTCTTCCATTACCGGATAGAGCATCTCCTCAACCGCTTTTGGAAGTCGGTGAATTTCATCGATGAAAAGAACATCATTATCCTTAAGATTGGTAAGGATAGCGGCTAAATCGCCAGTTTTCGTAATGGTTGCCCCCGAAGTTACCTTTATTTCTCCTTTTAATTCGTTTGCGACAATATAAGAGAGGGTAGTTTTCCCTATCCCCGGCGGACCATAGAACAGGATATGCTCTGAAGGCTTACCTCTTTTATTAACGGCATCTATAAATAGCTTTAATGTCCTAACTACGTTTCTCTGGCCTATGTAGTCTTTTAAAAATTTCGGTCGAAGATTTTCGCCACTGCCTTTTGTCAATAAGCTCATCCTCTTATTATAGCAATTCCTTACCTTCAAGCCTCTTTATTTTTTTTCATTGCCGCTTTGATTTTCTCCTCAACCGTCAGATTTTTAGGAAGATCTATAAGCATCTTCTTCGCATCCGCCGATTTGTAACCTAAGGTAGTTAGAGCATCAAGAACTACTTTATCATCTTCGGATAAAACGATATTTTTCATATCAAAATCCATCTTCATTTTGGAAGAGAGCTCCAATATGATCTTCATCGCTGTTTTCTTCCCCAGGCCCGGGACTCTGGTCAGCTCATCGGCGTTATTCGAGCGAATTGCTTCGACTATGTCCGATGCGGAAATAAACGAGACTACAGAAAAAGCCGTCTTTGGTCCGACTCCCGACACCGAAATTAATAGTTTGAAAAGCTCGTACTCCTTCCTCGAAGAAAAACCAAAAAGAACCATTGCGTCTTCGCGAACCTGAAGATAGGTATAGATCTCCATCTCCTGTTCGGGCAGATTTTTTTCGATGATTTGATTAGTCAAGAAAACTTCATAAAAAATACCCGATGAAGTCTCTATTAGTCCGATATTACCGGAAATCTCCGTCAACCTTCCTTTTATCTTACCTATCATAGTTTATTTGATTACTTTTTAATACTAATTTCACGATCAATCTCCAAAAGACGATTATATTTTGCAACATTTTCGCTATGGACCGGTGGACCGAAATTAACAAAGTCCACTTGAACTCCTACACTTAAATCGGCGATTATATCTTCGTCGGTTTCTCCAAGTTCCGAAGCTAACTGACAGGTGATTTGGTTTCTTTGAGCATAGTCAAGTATAAGTAGAGTTTCGGTTAATGTGCCAACCTGATTCGGTCGTATCACGACAGCGGAACATAGCTTGTCCTTTATTGCTTTTTCAAGTCGATCTCGATTGGAAGAGATATATGTGTCGGCTACAAGATAAGTTTCTTTTGGTACTAGAGCCTGTAATTTTGCCCAGTTCTGATTGTCGTTGTTCGGCGTAGGGTCGATGATCATTAAAGGAGAATATTTTTTAAGAATTTCCTCGTTGATAAACTTTATATATTCTTCGGATGAGATTGGTTGTTGGCGATCGCGGAACGAATACCTGTTTCCGGAATAAAACGCAGTCGCACCAAAGTTAATACCCAAGAAGAGATCTCGACCGAAAGCTAATCCTTTCTTTTCAACGGAATCTTTAAGAGCTATAATAACATCCATATTAGAATTGAATCCAAATTTATAGGCATGCCTTACGAGATGATAAAGATCGACCCCTGACTGATAAGCTTCAAAATAGCCGAAAGCCGAAGATGGAATAATTTGAAATTCTTTGAAATCGAGATTAATCTGTCCGTGTTTTCCTCCTTTAAGGATAGGGAAGATCGGAGAGGGAATTGAAACGGGCTCCTCAACGATATCGGAGACCTTTTTGAAAAAATTATTAAAATATTTATAGAGGGGAATTCGGGAGCATTTAGCAGCTGCCTTTGCGATAAGATATGAAACAATCAATGTTGTATTAACCCCGAGGGCATCTTTATTATGGCCGCTATTTGATTTGGAGAGCCAGTTATCGATTTCCGATTGTTTATCTACGGAAACGTTTTTAAGTTTTGGCGCTATCAGAGTATTGATGTAGGAAACGGCCTTCTGTACTCCATTACCGTTAAATCTATTCATATCCTTATCGCGAAGTTCGGAACGTTGAAAATCGTATAGCTGTTCGTGTGAAGGAACACTGGCAACGACTTCTTCTCCTTTATCGGTAATTAACCGACCATATATAGTAGGATAACCACGGGAATTGATAATTTCAGAGGCGATGATATTCTTGATGCGGGACATAACTTCAATTATAGATTATTTTTTCTTTTCCTGGAAGAGTTTCTTTTCCACATCGTAGACGATCTGGCGGGTACGATCAATTACGTCTGGGGTAACGGAGAGACTGGTAATTCCGGCTCTTGCCAATAGTTCGACAATTTCCGGATAGTCAGATGGAGCTTGACCACAAATCGAAACCGTGATACCGTTTTTTCGACAGGTCTTAACAATGTATTCAAGAACTCTTGTCACGACGGGGTTCCTTTCATCATAAACAGGGGCAACGTTTTCGCTGTCACGATCAACGCCCAGCAACATCATCGTCAGATCGTTAGTTCCTATAGAAACGCCGTCTATTCCTATTTTTATAAACTCCTCAAGATTCAATGCCGCCGACGGCACCTCAACCATTATCCAGAGTTTGAATTCCGGGTAAGCAAGTAATCCGGCTTTTTCGACCATAGCTTTAATCTTAATTAACTCCCACGGAACGCGAACGAACGGGATCATAAGGTGCAAATTGCGATAGCCTTTTTGCCAGATTTTTTTAATTGCCATTAACTCAAGATTAAAGACATCGGGATTAGTGATGTATCGGTATGCACCGCGATATCCCAACATCGGGTTTTCTTCATTCGGTTCGAATTCTTTACCACCTTGAAGGTTGCGATATTCGTTTGTCTTAAAGTCGGTAGCCCGATAGACGACAGGCCGGGGAGAAAACGGAACTACAAATTTCAGAAGATCCCTTGCCAATCGGTCGATAAATACTTGCTCTTTCTTCTGTTTGATAAACTGTTTTGGATGTACTCCAATATCGGCGATGACAAACTCCGCTCTTAAAAGACCGATCCCGTCAACGTGTTTTTTCGCGACCTTCGCCGCCTCATCGGGTTGTGCAAGATTGGTGTATATCC
>MWSR01000061.1 GCA_002050095.1 Microgenomates bacterium UTCPR1 | reverse complement strand
CCCGTTAACACGTTAACCCGTTAACACGTTAACCCGTTAACACGTTAACCCGTTAATACGTTAACCCGTTAACACGTTAACACGCAACATATGTAACATGTAACACGAAACATGTAACATTTGCCATCTTTTAACTTTTTACTTTCAATTTTTAATTTAGAAATTCAATTGTGAATTTTTAATTTTGAATTTTTAATTTAGGATTTTTTATGTAGCCTTCTCTAGTCGGCGTGCAAGCTAACCACTAACCACTCTTTCCCGTCATCCCTGCCTTTTCCCGTCATCCCTGCCTTTTCCCGTCATCCCTGCCTTTTCCCGTCATCCTGCTTCCTCTCTCGTCATCCCTCTCTCTTTCTTGTCATCCCGACGAAAGTCGGGATCCAGTCCAAGGACTACCAGCGCTAAAAAAAATTTCCGGTAATTAATTATGAAGTAATAACCAATAACTAATCTCCTCGCTAATTAAAAAGTAAACGAAAGTACTTGACTTTTTGGTTAACATATGTTAGGATGAAACTTGTGAACAAACACAATATAATCACGGTTAAAGAGCTGGCCAAGATGTTAGGGATAAGCAGAATATCGGCTTTCGAAAGAGTAAAGCAGCTACTTAAAGAAAATAGGATTAAAGCTACCTTGGAAGGAAAAACATATATTATTGACAAAAATTCTCTTCCTGAAGAATTAGTAAAAGAAATTGAATCGAAAAGAAAAGAAGTGGTAAATAAACTTTTGGAGGGAAAAGATCTTGATTTTGAAAAAGAACTCTGGAAAGCTGCCGATAGATTGCGCGGTAACGTTGAAGTAACGGATTATAAGCATATCGTTCTCGGTCTTTTATTTCTAAAGTATGTTTCCGATTCGTTTAATAGTAAAAGAGAAAGTATGTCTGCCTTATTGAGCGATCCAACCGACGAAGAGGGTTACTATACTCCTGACATAGAAAAACAAAAATGGATTTTGAACGATAAAAATATTTATAAAAGTGAGGGTATCTTTTTTATTCCCGAGACGGCTCGTTGGGCATATCTTCAATCGAAAGCAATGTTACCCGATATAGGCAAGTACCTTGATGAGGCAATGGAAAAGATAGAAGATGAAAACTCTTCTCAACTTAAAGGAGTTTTGCCAAAAATTTATTCAAGAATTACCATAGAACCACACGTTTTAGGAGAACTTGTCAATATTTTTTCAAAAATAAGCTTTGATCACGACATCAACAAGGAAAAAGATATCTTGGGTAGAGTCTACGAATATTTTTTGGGTGAATTCGCCACATCCGAAGGAAAAAGAGGAGGTGAATTCTATACTCCAAGGTCGTTGGTTAGACTATTGGTCGAAATACTTGAACCCTACGAAAATGCCAAAGTTTTTGACCCTTCCTGTGGGTCGGGGGGGATGTTTGTCCAGTCGGGGGAGTTTCTTAAAATCCATCAAAAAGATCCATCTAAAATATCTTTTTTTGGTCAGGAACTTAACTCAACTACTTACAATCTATGCCGAATGAATTTGGCGATAAGAGGTATTTTTGGGTCGATCGAGATGGGAAATTCATATTACAACGACAAGTTTCCCGATCTTAGAGCCGATTTTGTCTTAGCCAACCCGCCTTTCAACGCCGAATGGGAACCAAAAAGACTACCCGACTCCGATCCAAGATTAAAATATGGGATAGCTCCTTCGGGTAACGCTAATTTTATGTGGGTGCAACATTTTCTGTATCACTTGGCGCCTAACGGTATGACGGGATTCGTTATGGCAAACGGTGCTTTGGCCGGTTCCGGAAAGGAAGGAGAGATTAGGAGAAAAATAATAGAGGACGATCTGGTAGATGTGATAATTTCTTGCCCGCCTAAACTTTTTTATAATGTCACCCTTCCTGTTTCTCTTTGGTTTCTAACTAAAAATAAGAAAAACGGTAGGTTTAGAAACAGGAGCAAAGAAACCCTGTTTATCGATGCTAGAGAAATTTTTACTCCGATATCAAGGAAGCAATATACGTTTTCGGAAGAACAGTTACAAAGAATTGTCGGAACGGTTCAGTCTTGGAGAGGTGAGGAAGGCTCAAAGGACTATCAAGACGTTGCAGGTTTTTGTAAAGCAGTTAAGTTAGAGGAAATAGAGAATAACGGATTTGTCCTAAATCCGGGTCGCTATGTTGGTATCGCACCCGAACCCGATGACGGAATACCGTTTGCAGAAAAAATAAAAAAGTATAAAGAGGATCTATTAAAGTACTTTGACGAAGGTAAAAAACTTGAAGAGGAAATTAAAAATAATCTAAAAAAGATTAACCAATGAAAAAGAGTACAATCTATGCTTTCATCGACAGTCAAAATCTGAATCTTTCGGTTCTTAATGATGTTGTTAGTAAAAGGACAAAAAAAATTATTTACCACGGTTGGAAATTAGACTTTAAAAAATTTTTTTTTTATTTGAAAGCCAAATATAAAGTAGATAAGGCCTATCTGTTCATAGGATACAAAGAGGAGTATAGTAGTCTTTATAACCATCTAAAAGGGGCGGGTTTTAATATTATTTTTAAGCCTACACTTGATCCTAACGGAAAAACAAAAGGTAACGTTGATGCGGAGTTGGTACTCAATGCGGTAGATCTGCTTTCAAAATACGACAAAGCTATTATTGTTACGGGCGACGGAGATTTTCACTGTCTCGTTGAGTATCTGATAAAAAAGAATAAGCTTTTTAAGCTACTGATTCCAAATCAGTTTAGCTATTCGTCTCTTCTTCGTAAATTTAAGCCTTATATTTCTTTTGTTAATGTTTTAAGTGGTAAGTTAATAGAGATAAAAAAAGACAGGCATTTGCGCGGTATTTAAACCTTTGCAGGAGCCTGCCATGATGATTGAAAGTATTATACCAAATTTTTCAAGTTATTTGTCAAGTAATAAACATCAAATAAAAAACTATGCAAAATCAAATTCCACCAGGCTGGCAGAAAGTAAAATTGGGAAAAAATGCTTTTTTAAATCCAGAGGTTTCTTTGAAAATGGGTAAAGAATATTCTTTTATACCAATGGAAGACTTAGGCTGGAATAAAAAATATGCGTTTGGTGATAAATTAAAGGAGTTTAAAGGAGGAGCTAAATTTGAGGAGGGAGATATTTTATTCGCAAGAATAACACCATGCCTTGAGAATGGTAAGATAGGAATAGCAAAAAATTTAAGTGAAAAAAAAGGTTTTGGTTCAACAGAGTATTTCGTTATCAGGGGTAAAAAAAACATTACTAATACCCACTTTCTGTATTATCTATGCAGGACGCATGATCTTAGACAAGTAGCCATAAACAGTATGTTAGGAGCTTCTGGTAGACAGAGGGCTAGCTTAAATTCTCTATATAATTTCGAATTTCACCTACCTAATCTAGTTACTCAACAAAAAATTGCTTCGGTTCTCTCGGCTTTCGATGACAAAATAGAAGTTCTTCGTAAACAAAATGAAACTCTTGAAGCTATTGCCCAAACAATTTTTAAAGAGTGGTTTGTTAAATTTAATTTTCCAGATGAAAATGGTAAACCCTACAGAGATAGAGGTGGGAATATGATTGATTCCAAACTTGGTAGGATCCCAGAAGGGTGGAGGATTGGTGGGTTATTAGAAAACAACATTTCAAAATTAATAAAAACTAATATCGATAAATTTGAAGGAGAAAAGGACTATGTGGAAACAGCAAATGTTAATAACTCAAATTATACCAGCAACTTTGAAAAAGTAACATTTATGAACAGGCCTGGTCGAGCAAATATGCAACCAGTACCTAATTCTTTTTGGTTTGCACGAATGTCAGAAAGTAGAAAATATTTACTTTTTCAAGAGTGCGATCAATTTGATATTGAAACGAAAATCTTATCCACTGGTTTCATAGGAATTAAGAGTATAAAAGAATATTTGTACTTTTACTGGTGTTTTATTTCGTCTCATGAGTTTAATAATCTTAAAAATCAATACGCAGAGGGTGCCGTTCAAATTGCTATTAATAATGAAGGGATTAAGCAAATACAACTTCCTATTCCACGAATAGAAGTTGCAAAAAAATTTACTAAAGTAGTTGAACCTAATTTCAAAAAAATTTCTAATAATAATTATCAAATCCAAACCCTTTCTTCACTTCGCGACACGCTTTTACCAAAATTGATGAGAGGTGAGACAAAAGTATGAATAATAAGAAAGAAGAAAAAGAATTATTAAAGAAGTTTGAAGTTATGAAGAGGTGGATGATAGATGATGTTAAAAGAGCTATGTTCTTTGGGAAAGCTAACTTTTTAGCAGCCCAAGGCTTAGTCATTTATACGGAATTTATTGGATCATTAATCACTGGAAAAGGAGAAGGTAGCAGTGCTGAAAATTTCGATACTTTTTTTGAAAGACTAGGAATTGAGTACAAAAAATTATTAAGAAAACATAACAATAAAAGAAAAAAACGGAAACACGTTGTATATGACGATATTAGGTGCGGATTAATACACGAGTACGCGGTCAAAAGAAAAGGATTCGTTATTTATAATAGCGACAAGGAACTATCGGATGAAGATATTACTAATATTACCCACGTTGAACTTGATAAAAAGCAAGTAAAAGTTAAATCGGGAGTTATGTTAGCAAAAGATGATAGTAATAAAGATTACTGGCTGTTTTTAGACCCCATATATTGGTTGGATTTCAAAAGTGCATTGGAAGACTATTCAAAAGAAATAGGAGATGTACACAATACTAAATTAAGAGAAAATTTTTTTAAAAGAATCAAAGATATTAATATTAAAAATTTTAACGTATGACAAATTTAAACGAGGATTCGTTGACGGAGCAGCCGGCGATTGAGATGTTTTCGGAACTGGGTTACGAGTACAAGTTCGGGCCTGATATGGACCCAGATAGTTTCTTGCCCGAAAGGAAGAATTATAGACACGTAATCTTAGAAGGTAGGCTGATTGCCTCTATAAGGAGGCTCAACCCTCAACTAAATGAAAGTGAAATAGAAGAGGTCGTTTATCAAATAAAGAATGTCAACAGCCCAAATCTTGAAATAGCCAATCAGAAATTTTACAAAATGCTATCGGGCGAGTTGAGAATTGATACTAAAAAAGACGGAGAAAAAAAAGGAGTATTCGTAAAGTTAATTGATTTTGAAAATATTGAAAACAACGTCTATCTGGTGGTAAATCAACTCACTATTCAAGGTCCAGAAAAAACCAGAAGACCGGATCTGGTAGTTTTTATAAACGGCCTACCGTTGGCAATATTCGAGTTTAAAAATCCTACTCTGGATGATGCCGATATTAGAGCCGCCTACCTGCAAATAGAAGATTACAAAAAAGATATTTCTGATTTTTTCAAGTATAACCAAATCATAGTTTTAAGCGATTTGATAAACAGTCGTTACGGGACGATAAGTTCTTCTTATGAATGGTTTTCTCGATGGAGAGAGTCAAATGCTAAGACAGAAAAAAAACAAGGAATCACCGAACTGGAAGTCTTAATTAAAGAAATCTTCAACAGAAAAAGATTTTTAGATATTCTAAAAAATTTTATTATTTTTGAGTCCGACAGCGAGAAGGAGTTCAATAAATTTACAAAGAGAGTTTGTCTTTATCATCAATATTTTGGAGTAAATAAAGCGATAGACAGGACTTTAAAAGCAACTGCGGAAAATGGGGATAAAAAAATTGGAGTATTTTGGCATACGCAGGGCAGCGGAAAATCTCTTTCGATGGTCTTTTATGTAAATAAAACCAAAAAACTTGAGTCGCTTAAAAGCCCTACGTTTTTATTCTTGACCGATAGAGAAGATCTCGACGATCAGCTCTATAAAACTTTTTTAAGAAGCGGCTATAATCTAATAGCCAAAAAAGCATCTTCAATTAACGATTTAAAAATAAAATTGGAAAATGTTGGGGCGGAAATTATCTTTACAACAATTCAGAAATTTCAAAGTGATAAAGAAAAATATCCCAGGCTAACGCAAAAACACAATATAATTGTTGTCGCCGACGAAGCTCATAGGTCCGAATATGCTAAACTTGCATCCAATGTTCGACTGGCGTTGCCTAATGCTTCGTTTATGGGAATTACGGGAACTCCAATAAGTCTTAACAATCGAGACACCCGATTAGTTTTCGGCGACTACATAGATCAATACCAAATAAACCAAGCAGTTGAGGACGAGGCCACCGTGCCGATATACTATGAAGGACGCCTGCCGCCTCTGCATTTGGCCAATTATTTCATCGATGAAGAGTTTAACCAAATAACCGAAGGTCAAGATCCTAAAGTACAGGAGGTGTTGAAAAGGAAGTACACAAGATTGGAACAAGCAGTTATGGCAGGAGGACGACTTGAGAAAATAGTCGAAGATATCATTTCACATTTTAAGAATAGAGGATTGGAAGGTAAAGCAATGATTGTCACGATTTCCAGAAAAGTTGCCATCAAGATGTATCAATTAATAAAGAAAATTAAAGATTCGCCCGAAGTTGCTGTTGTCATCTCCTCGCCATCCGATTTTAAAGATAAGATACAAAAGGAGATAGATAATAAAGAGTTGGAGAAAAGATTCAAAAATCCAAACGATCCTTTAAAAATTGCAATCGTCTGTGATATGTGGCTTACGGGATTTGATGTTCCCTCTCTTCACACGATGTATATTGACAAACCTTTAAAAAATCATTCATTAATGCAAGCGATTGCAAGAGTAAATAGAAAATATAGAGACAAACCTGGTGGCTTAATAGTCGACTATATAGGAATTGCCGATGATTTAAAAAGGGCTCTATGTATATACAGTTCGGATGTCCAAAAACATTCGATGATATCTATAGAAAAGATAATAATCAAAATGCTTGAAAAATATGATATCGTCAAGGCAATGTTTTTTGGAATAGATTTTTCCAAATGGAAATATTTGGAAGGCTTACAGTTGGCCGAGTTATTTCAAAAAGCAGTAAATCAAATAATCACAAACAGCAACGATGGAAGACTTGATGAAAATAAAAAAAGTAGATTTTTAAATGAGTTTAATAATCTTTCAAAACTATTTGCACTTTCGATGCCTTCCAAAGAAGCCGGTAAAATAAGAGGGGATATCGAATTCTTTCAAGCAGTCAAGAAATCAATAATTAAAAATACAACTTCCGCTTCTATAGATATCAATGACAAATTACAAACAGCGATAAAAGATCTTGTCAGTAAAAGTATTATGGCCGAAGGAGTGATTGATATATTTGCTATGAAAAATAAAGAAAAACCCGATATTTCAATATTTGATGAAGAATTTTTAGCAGAACTTAAAAATCTTAAATATAAGAATCTGACGATTGAAATATTAAAGAAATTGTTGAATGATGAATTAAAGTTCAGATCAAAAAGGAATATTATACGCTATAAATCACTATCCGAACTTCTCCAAAAAACAATCGATCAATACGAAGACAATATAATAAATTCATCAAAAGTCATCGAGAGATTAATCGAGCTTGCAAAAGAGATTAAAAAAGTTGAAAAAGAAGGGGTGAATATCGGATTGACGGAGGAAGAATTGGCTTTTTACGATGTAATGTCTTCGGGTAAGAGTGTACTTAAAAAAAGTGAGAAAATTAAGGATTTTGTCAAGGAGTTGGTTAGAGTCATAAAAAGAGACCTAACTGTTGATTGGACAAATAAGGAAATAATTAAAGCTCGTATAAAAACCAATATTAAATTAATGCTTTTTAAAAATAAATTCCCAATTGATGAGGCCGAATATATGGTTGACCAAATATATACGCAAGCAAGATTCCTGTACAAGGATTTTCAAATTAAAGACTTACCCTAACTATTGGATTGCTCCAATCTAATTTTGATAAGGAAAAGCTTATTTACTATCTTGTTAGTATGTCGCATATTGTTGAAATGTATTGTTTTTGACAAAAAATATTAAAGATTAAATGGCATATGGCGAAACGTCATCCTGACCCCGCCATTAGCGGGGGAAGGATCTCGGCAATAATTAGAAAAAAAATTCTATACCGATTCCAACCGATTATAACTAATTTCATCCAACTCCGTCTAATTTCAACCAAGTAACCAACTAACCCATAATCAACCTCTTTTTCCTGTCATCTCTGTCTTTTCCTCGTCATCCCACCTCTTCTCCCGTCATCCCAGTCTTTTTCTGTCATCCCGACGAAAGTCGGGATCCAGTCCAAGGACTCACAGCGCTAAAAAGTATTTATCGTAATTACTTTTTCCATTAAACTTTCAATTTTTAATTTTTAATTTTGAATTATCTATCCACCCTCCGAATCGGAGGGCAAGCCAACCACTAATTGATTTCATTAAACGTATCTGTTATTCTATTTCTGATGAAATTGAGTTTGAAGCAAAGAAGCAAACCTTCGGATTTTTTTAGGCTATATTGGTATTTATTTATTGATTAAAAAATAATTATATGGCCAAGGACAAAATAACTCCAACCCAAAGAGCTCTAAATCTTTGGGCGATCATCCTGATTGTCTGGGCGGGATATCGGACATATTTTAGAATGCCCGAATGGTTTGATGAGTTTATTGCCAAACCAATGGTATTTGTTTTGCCCGTTTTTTATTACATTAAGAAATTCGAAAAGAAATCGTTATCCGAAGGTCTTAATCTGCGTCTAAAACCGTCTGATTTTCTATGTGACCTTGTCGACAGCTTAATTATCGGAGGTGTATTTTTGTTTACCGCGGTTTTCGGACTCTATTTACGAGAAAAAAAATTAATACTTGTTAGTAATTTTCCCGGGATGGAAAAATTTTTTATGATCGCTCTTACGGCATTGGCAACAGGCGTCACCGAAGAAATATTGTCAAGAGGATTTGTTCTTAAAAGGTTGTATGACGAGTCAAAAAATGTCTTGGGAGCAACTTTCTTTTCAAGTATTCTTTTTTTCTTTCTCCATATTCCGGTTCTTTTTGTCAATCCGAAGATCAACGGAAATATGCTTTTGATATTTTTAGTAACCGACTTATTTTTATCGATGATAAGCGGATTAATCTTTATTCAAAAGAAAAGTCTGACGGCTCCGATTCTTATCCATGCTTTCTATAATATTGTTATTTCCCTGGCTTTTATTTGATCTCCTTTATGACGAAGATGGTTTCGGTCCCAACCTTGATTTTCTTAAGCGACTCAACCTCCGTTGGATCAAAGTCGTCGGGAAAACCGATTAGAGCCGATCTTTTTACTTTCAAAGTTGAGTTAACACTAAAAATAAACTTATCAAAGCTTTCAACCTGACCAAAGCCATATTCATCGGGAGAAGACAGATCCGATATTTTTTGATAGAGTTCGGGAGGGTATTTCAAATAGAATAATAAAAATATGTATGGCTGTCCGTTCTTTTTTGTTATATAGAAACGGTCAAAATTATCATAGTTTTTTTCGATATAGGTTGCCAGCTCTTTATAGCCACACTGCCATGACCTTATGACAACCCCTCTTTTCGGATAGTGATTAAGATAAAAATCCCAACTATAAAAATTAAAAAATAAATATGCGGCAACTATTATTAGGCCGTAGTATAGGTTACTCTTTATAAACGAAATGAACCCATAAGCAACAATTAATATTATCGGGATGAAAATGAAGACAGTCCTTGTAATCGACGATCCTGCCCAGGAGAGAGCTCCGCTGATTGGGGAAAACAACAGCATAAACATGATCAGAAATCGATATTTTTCTTTATTTCTAAAAAGGTAGTAGATACCGATTAATATGAATATATATTCGATTGGAGTTATTGGCGATATTCCAGGAAGACCAAATCGATTGTTGGCGTCACCGTTATAGGAAAGAAATTGGGGGGAAAAGTAGCTTAGATATTCGTTTGCTATCTCCTTAACTCCGATAGTAATTTTGTTGTATAGAAACCGACTACCCCCTTCGGATTGAAATTCGTAGACCTTCGCCATAAAGCCGGCGTTGTTAAAAAAAAGAAGGTTTTTGATTCTTGTCGGGTTGTTTGTAATATCCGTTATTCCGAATATTGAAATAACGGCTATCAGTCCGACGACAAAATACCATTTCAATCTATCTTTGAATGTATAGTACATAAAGACAAGCAGCATAAATCCTGCCCAAATCCTTGACGAATGGTATCCGAATAAACCGATAAGAAGGCATAATAAAAATAAAATATAGGTTACGGCCGATTGTTTTTTAATGAATTTTAGTAACAATAGAAACGTCAATGCAATAAAAAATGCCGTCATATATCCCTCATGGGCCTGTCGACCAAGAAGTTGGATACCGGGCGAAAAAGCTATCAGAAAAGAAGAGACTAAACTATACTTTTCTTTTCCAAACAGTTCATTTGTCAGGTAGTAGATCACAATCGGAAAAAAGAAGACAAACGGCAGGTTGACCAGTCGGATGGCCAATTCATTCAAGCCGAATATTTTTATAAACGGCACCGCCAGATAAGTCAAAAGCGGCAGTTTATTATCACCGAACGATTTAAATCTCAAAGGCATGAAGTTCCCATATTGATCTTTTCCCGTTTTTAAAATCGAGTATGCATCATAGGCGTTTGTTGCTTCATCGGCATTGAGGCAGGGAGGTGAGATTGTAAGTTTGTGTAGAAACAAGAAAACCGACATCAGGCAGATAAAAAATAAAGCTATGCGGGAATAGTATTTTTTTATATTCATTAATTATTTTAATTACTATTATCAAATAACGCTAATATATCCTCATCGTTTTTGATAAATAGTTTTTTGTTTATTTTTCTTAATTTCAGAACGGTATTTAGTTTTAAAAGTGCATCAAAAAAACCGGGTGTCAAAATATATCCAGGTAGATAAAAAAGATGATCCATCAATAGCTTTTTGTCGGTCAAATTCTTCCAATGAAAGAACAGCTGGTTTCTAAATGCCGTTCTAAGAATCTTTTTTTGCTGAAAATATTTACCGATTGTTGATTCATGATGGTGCTCGACCAACACTTGAGGCATAAAAATTATTTTATATCCCGACTTCCAAGCCCGATAGGAAAGATCGATATCTTCCCAGTAGAAAGGATTAAATAACTCATCGAGCATCCCGATTTTTATAAACAGATCTCTTCGAAACATTGAAGCCCCGCCTTCGGCCCAGAAGTTAGTAATAATTTTTTTCCCGTTCCCAATAGGCTGAAACGAATGGTTAATGAACCCTTTCTTGAAGTAACCGATATTTGATCCAACGACTCTTTTATCTTTTTCAAGTTGAGCAAATCCGACTCCAAATAGTTTTCTGTCTTTTTTAAAAAGTTTGATCGATGTTAAAAATGAGTTATCTCTAAGGACGACATCGGAGTTCATCAAAAAAACATAATCTCTTTTTGATTTTAAAACGCCTTTATTGACATTTCCGGCAAAACCGCAGTTTTTTTTGTTGTTAATTACTATAGCTTTCGGGTATATTTCTTTCACCGGTTTGGTTATATCTTCATCGGGATAGTCGTTCATTATGACAACTTCACACCCGTCAAAATATTTTTTATTGATATTCAGATACCTATAAAACATCTCATAATTTTTATAAACGGGAATGACGATTGAGATCGGCTGTCTATTCATAAATATTTCAAAACCTTATTTTCAAAAATATGATAATTATAACTCTTTTTTACAAAGTCCTCTCCGTTTCGTCGGATCTTTGATTTTAGGAGATCATCGTTTTCAATATTAATCATCGTCTTGACAAGTTCATTCTCATTATCAAACAAGAATCCTGTTTTACGGTTATCGATTATTTTTTTGGGACCTCCGGAGTTATGGCAAAGTACAATACATCCTGACGCCATCGCCTCAAGTGGTGAGATACCAAAGTGTTCAACCAGTTCGGGATGTTTGCGCTCATCGTTACCAAGGCCGGTAAGGTGCCAGAAGTAATCGGCTTTCC
>MWSR01000011.1 GCA_002050095.1 Microgenomates bacterium UTCPR1 | reverse complement strand
AGACGAGGAAATAGTTTCTTTTTCTCTACGCAATTTGAAAAAAGGGTAATCCCCGGAATTCGGGGGCTATCAGGCGGGTTTCTTTTCCGGCATTGCCGGGGTGGAGACGCCTTCCCGTTATCTTTCCAGGGAAAAAGGAATAACCCTCAATCGGAGGATCGCTTCAATTTAGAATTAAGAATGGAGAATTTAGAATCATATATATTTTGATCCTTGGTTTTCATTATTAATTAGTTTTTTTATTTTTTATGATTACAAAAACTTCCGATAAACCGCTTGACGTATCTTCTCTTATTGAAAAGGTGGAAGAAAAGCCAATTATTCCCGTTGAAAGCAAGCCGATTAAACCCGTCGAGCCGGCCCCAATAAGAACTCCGCAGACAAGAGAGATGCCTCTTGAAGAAAGGCTAAAAGAGGACTTAAAGATAAGCTATGAAGCTAAAGGGGTGCTTGATATCACCTTTGGCGGATATGGATTCTTACGCAAAAACTACGTACTGTCGCCCGATGCCGATATCTACGTATCAACGAGCCAGATAAGACGGTTTTGGTTGAGGCGGGGAGATGAAGTTGAAGGATTGGCCAGGCCCCCGAAAGAAGGGGAAAGATTTCATTCCCTGCTTTTAATTAAGAAAATAAACGGTGTTGAGATGACCGAAGAACAGTCGGCAAAAAGAAGAAATTTTGATCAGCTAACGTCGCTTCACCCAAATAAACAAATTAAATTGGAAACAGACAAGGATACTCTATCGACCAGAATTATGGATTTGGTCTCTCCGATAGGCTTTGGCCAGAGAGCGCTAATTGTTTCTCAACCAAAGGCGGGAAAGACAACCTTTCTTAAGGAAATTGCGGAAGCTATCGGAAGAAACTACCCCGATGTCTATTTGATGGCAATTTTGATTGGAGAGCGCCCCGAAGAGGTGACGGAGATAAAAAGATTTATTAAAGGGGAAGTGGCTGCATCAAATTTTGACGAGTCACCGCGACAGCAGATTAAAGTTGCCAATCTAGCCTTAGACAGGGCGAAAAGATTGGTTGAGGTCGGAAAAGATGTTATTATCTTGCTCGATTCGGTAACCAGACTGGCCCGGGCTTTGAATCTTTCAACAACCGGGACGGGAAGGAGCCTGTCGGGAGGGTTTGACCCGTCGGCTCTATATCCGGCTAAAAAGTTTTTAGGAGCCGCTCGAAACTGTGAAGAAGGTGGCAGTCTGACAATAATCGGAACCGCCCTGATCGGAACGGAGTCCAGAATGGATGATCTTATCTATGAAGAACTTAAGGGAACGGGAAATATGGAGATCCACCTTGATCGTGCTTTGGCCGACAAAAGGATATTTCCATCAATCGATGTTGAGAAGTCAGGCACACGTCATGAAGAGCTTTTGTTTGATAAGGCGATCTTGAATAAAGTCAATACTCTTCGGAGAATGCTTAGTCTTTTACATGGGGAAGAAAGGACAACCCTCTTAATTGAGAAGCTGATGAAGACGAAGAACAATGAAGATTTCCTTGAATCATTAAGCAAAGGTGCTTGATGTAGTTTGATAAGACTTCGATATACTTTCTATATAATTTGACATCTTCTTTTTTTGGACTATAAGATGAAATAGATAGTGACTGGTGGTTAGTGAGTGGTCACAAGTCGCAGGAGATAGAAAGTAAATACTATTATTTATTATTCATTATTTATTACTGTAAATCCTTTTTAGCGCTGGTAGTCCTTGGACTGGATCCCGGCCTACGCCGGGATGACAGAAAATTATTCTCCCGTCATCCCGATGAAAATCGGGATCCAGACTTAATTCTGAAGGAGGACGGGTCGACGCAAATAGGTATTGACAAAGATCGCTTATATACTGTATACTACTATCCAGTATGGACAAAAATAACATCTCTTTAAGGATAAATAGGGTAATCGGGCAGCTTAGAGGTATTGAAAAGATGGCTGTCGAAAAAAGGGACTGTTCGGAGATTCTTCAACAGGTTATGGCGGTAAAAAAAGCCATCGACGGACTCTCAAAAGAGATCGTTATTGACAATATCTGTCGGATCATCCCTCAACAAGAATCAAGAAAGATTGAAAAGATGCTCGAAAGAGCAATTAATCTATAACCGCCGGACAGACAAATTATTATTTGATAATTTATTTTTTTTTGTTAGTATTATTTAAATTTGTCGGTTTGAAATATGGTTGAAAATGTCATCATCATTGGAGGCGGACCGGCCGGATTGGCCGCCGCTATCTACAATGCCAGAGCAGGACTAAAACCTATTGTATTTGCCGGATCTCCGCCGGGTGGTCAGCTTACTCTTACAACGGAAGTGGAAAACTATCCAGGTTTTGAATCGATATTAGGACCCGACCTGGTCTCAAGGATGAGAAAGCATGCAGAGAAATTTGGAGTCAGGTTTGTTGATCAAAACGTTGTCAAAGTCGACTTCACAAAAAGACCGTTTAGTATTTATCTACCAAGCTCTTCAAAGACAGAGGGCGAAGACGAAGGATACCGGTCAAGATCGGTAATAGTTGCAACGGGGGCAAAGGCCTTATGGCTTGGCCTTGAATCGGAAAAGAGGCTGCGTGGTAAAGGCGTTTCGGCCTGTGCGACCTGTGACGGCTTCTTTTTTAAAGAAAGAACGGTTGCGGTGGTTGGAGGAGGAGATACCGCCTTGGAAGAGGCGCTGACGATGACAAAATTTGCCAAAAAAGTGTACTTGATCCACCGTCGCAATGAGTTTAGAGCATCCAAGATAATGCAGGAGAGGGTATTTGGTAATTCCAAAATAGAGGTGATCTTTAATGCCGAGGTAGAAGAAATTTTGGGAGAAATGAAAGTGGAAGGGTTAAAACTTAAAGTCAAAGACAGCGAGCAGAAAGTTGGAATTAGAAACATAAAGATCGACGGAGTGTTTATCGCCATCGGCCATAAGCCGGACACCGATATTTTTATAGATAAGGTAGAACTTGATCAAAAAGGGTACATTGTCGTTAAAGATTTTATGACCTCGGTTCCCGGAGTTTTTGCCGCGGGAGATTGTATAGACCATAAGTATCGTCAGGCGACAACGGCGGTTGGGATGGGTGTTTCGGCGGCACTTGAAACGGAAAGATGGTTGGAAGGCAATCAAGGCTGATACAAATTATAAATTATTATCTCTTAGGAGAAAAAAATCTATGGAAGATACAAAATCTCAAGGAAAGAAAATGCTTGAATCGGCGCAAGCCCTTATTCGAAGAACGGCCGAGAATATGAAGTTGGACGAAGACACAATCAGGAGGTTGATTGAGCCCGAATTTTTTCATGAAGCCTCTCTAACGGTAACAATGGACGATGGCAAGAAAAAAGTTTTTAAAAGCTGGCGAGCACAACACAATAGCGCTTTGGGGCCATATAAAGGTGGAGTTCGCTTCCATCCGGAAACCGTCCGTGACGAAGTCCAGGCCTTGGCGACACTGATGTCCATAAAATGTGCCGTCGCCGGACTTCCTTATGGCGGAGGAAAAGGCGGGATTGCTATCGATCCGAAAAAGCATTCAAAAGCCGAAATTGAAAGAGTTTCCAGGATGTTTGTTAAGAAAATGGTAAATGTCATCGGTGAAAATCTGGACGTTCCGGCTCCCGATGTCAACACCAATGCCGAAATAATCTCCTGGATGGTTGACGAATATCAGAACATTAAAGGTTATAAATCACCGGCGTCGTTTACGGGGAAACCGGTATCGATGGGAGGAAGCTTGGGAAGAACCGAGGCTACCGGTCGGGGAGGAGTTTTTGTGTTACAGGCGTTAGTCGAAAAACTATCTAAAGAAAAATTAAAGACGGTTGCCGTCCAGGGATTTGGAAATGTCGGTTACTTCTTTGCCAAACTGGCCCATGAAGTGGGATTTAAGGTAGTGGCCGTTTCCGACTCACGAGGCGGGGTCTATGACGAAAAAGGACTTGATCCGGTCGCCGTCAAAGAGTTTAAGAAAAAAGGCGGGCAGGTTTCGGACTACCCGGGAAAAAAAGTAACTAATGAAGAGCTTCTTAGCCTTCCGGTTGATATCTTGGTACCGGCGGCATTGGAAAACGTTCTTCACGAAAAAAACGCGTCAAAGGTTAGAGCTAAAGTAGTTTTTGAGATGGCCAACGGACCATTGACACAGGAAGCGTATGAGTATCTAAGTAAAAATAATATCATCGTCGTTCCCGACGTCCTGGCCAACTCCGGCGGAGTAACCGTATCCTACCTTGAATGGGTTCAAGGAAAAGCCGGTTATTGGTGGAGTGAGGAGGAGGTCAACAGCAGACTTAAGGAAACAATGGTACGGGCTTTTGAGGCAATCTGGAAAAAATCGGTTGCGGAAAAGATACCAATGAAGCAGGCGGCTTTTGAGGTTGCAATCGAAAAAATAGTCTCGGCAATGGTATAATATAGGATTGGTTATGAACGATTTTCGACTATTTCTGGTATTTTTAAGAGATTATTTTGTCTCAAAGGCAGTTGAAACAGGAAAGAGTTTTGAAGCGGTTAAAGACATCATTGTTGCCTTTTTAATTGTCAAACGAGGCAAATATTCTTCATCATTTTTAAGCAGCACCGTCTTATTGATTGTTGCCGCGGTTTTGATTGGCGGACCGATTATTGCCGAGAATTCCCCGTTTATCGGTTCTGTTGAACAGACGGGAAATAATCAGATTTCAGTCATTTCTTACAATCCGTATGAAAGTAATCTTTCGACAGTAGTCTCGGTAAAATCAAGGTATCAGATAGATGATTATTCCGTCCGTGGCGGAGACACTCTCGACACGATTGCAAAAAGATTTAATGTTTCCGTCAATACTATAAAATGGGCTAATGACTTGAAGAACGATATGATCAAGCCGGGAGATGTTTTAAAGATCCCTCCCGTGACAGGAGTCGTTCATAAAGTCGTTTCGGGCGATACCGTCTACTCGATTGCAAAGAAATACGGTGTCACAGCTCAAAACATCGTAAACTACGTTTGGAACGATTTTGCCGACCAAGACACCTTTTCGCTGACGCCTGGCCAGATTGTATATGTTCCGGACGGAGAGATTAAGCCGGCTCCGGTTTTGAACACCAAATTTATTTCTACAATTCAAGTAGGAGCCAGAGGAAGCTCTAATTTTATTTGGCCAACATCGGGAGTAATTACCCAAAATCCGGTTTGGTACCATATGGCTCTTGATATCGCCAATCCGACCAATCCGGCCGTAGTCGCGGCCGATATGGGGACGGTTACCTACGCCGGATGTATCAACTGGGGGTATGGCTGCCATGTAATTGTCGATCACGGTAACGGCTACCAGACTTTGTATGGACACTTAAGTCGTTATAATGTTGAGGCGGGAGATTCTGTCAATCAAGGTGGTCAGATTGGGATTATGGGTTCGACAGGCCGATCGACAGGGACTCATCTTCATTTTGAGATAAGAAGTGGCGGGACTCTTCTTAATCCTTGGGAATTTTTGAAATAAGAAACGGACGGATAGGAAATGCACAATTGTTTATTACTGTAAATCCTCTTTAGCGCTTTTAGTTCTTGGACTGGATCCCGGCCTACGCCGGGATGACGAGAGAGGAAGCGGGATGACAGAAAATTATTCTCCCGTCATCCCGATGAAAATCGGGATCCAGGAGAATTAAAAAAGTTAAACTGTTAAACAATAATACGGTTAACACTCCTATTTTTAACGTTTAATACGGATTTTAGCGCCGTCCGGGGACATCTTGGCAAGGCCGACGCCTATGGACTTGCGAAAAACCTTCTCGTCAAACCGGTAAAATTACCCATAACAAAAACATAAGGCAAAGAAACGGTCAAAGAAACCAGAACAACTGACGCTTTTCTAGATTTTTATATACTTTACATTCGTCCAATATTCGTCTATTTTTCGTCTAAAATCACTTGAAGATATCGCTTTTGAGACTTTTGGCCAGGTTGAGAAAAAAAGCTTCCATTTCGTTTCGGTTAAAACGAACGCGCATTGTTGGAACATCATGTAGATCCACTATTTTCATAAATGTTATACCGAGTTGAATAGGATCAATGTGCCAATCAAATTTTGTTTGGGCTAAAATAATCATCTGTTTGAGATCGAATTGTTTTTGTTTGTAAATGAAATAAAGGTCAACAAAATCTCGTTCCCGTGCCTTCGTCGAAATTGTCTGAATTTTATTTGCCGTAATATCCTCAAGGCTATCTATTTCTAAACCCTTCCATTTTGTTCCGGTTTCAATTCGCTTAAAAGGATAATAATTAAAGTCAACTTTCAATTCCCGTTTTGGAAGAAACAATGTATACGTATGGAGTCCAAGGAACTGGCGATGAATTATTTTTTTTGCTTTTAATTTTGCTCCGGCAATACCAATAAACTTATTAATACTTGGAAGATGTATTTCATGTTCTTCCGAAAAAAGATCAATGTCGTGGGAATCCCGGTGGTGAAGATAAAACTCGGAAAGAACCGTTCCGCCCGTCCAATAAAACCGTTTCAACAAATACGGTTCTTTTATAACCAAGCTCAAAAATCTCTGTTGATCCTCGTCGAGGATGGTTGTTTGCCCCATAACAAGAATTTTAAATAAACTTCCGTTGGCTTGTCTATCCTGTCTTTAATAAGACCCCAGTTCTTTTTAACATCCTTGGCATCCAGTTTTTCTCCATCCAGGCCATAATTTAAAAGATGGGTTAGCCGCCAAATTTTGTATTCCTTTGGGTTTTCTTTCCTGAATTTTGCTTCATCCGTGGACCAGTTGATCATGCTTTAATTATACTATTTTCCGATCTAAATTTCATTAAAAAGTAATAGAGGTAGTGACGAAATATCACCAGCTGAAAATGTCGGTTACCGCAAAACTCTTCC
>MWSR01000088.1 GCA_002050095.1 Microgenomates bacterium UTCPR1 | reverse complement strand
CGATGAAAATCGGGATCCAGAAGAAGGAATGGTAAAAGACAATAGTCATCATATAATATACAACTCACGTTTATTACCGGAAAACCTTTTTAACTCCAAAATATCCCTTGACATAAAAAACTCCGTCTGTTAAAGTGTAGGTTATATGGGTGTTAAAGAAAGACGAACGAAGATTTTACTCTCTCTTTTTTTAATTGCGGGCGTTGATTTTTCTTCAGTAATCTTTGATGATAAGTTACAAAAGTCATTTGATCTGATATTTAATCAGAAGACACGCGGCACTCTTTCGGGTTTGATTAAAGAAGGATTGATTATCAAGGGAGAGAGCGAAGGACAGTATAAGTTGTCCGATATAGGATTTAACTCTTTGTGTCTGGAATTTCCCTTCTTTAGGTTTTTGAAAGAGAAGTGGGATGGTCGGTGGCGCATTATCTCATATGAAATTCCGGAAAAAAAGAGAGAGATACGTGATAGATTGAGGCGCGAGATGCAAGGTTGGGGGCTTGGGCCGTGGCACAGATCATTTTGGCTAACCCCTCACCCGATTATCACAACTTTAAAAAACTTGACAAGCCAGAAAGAAGAAGAAAGATATATACAGGCTTTTGAATCCGATCACGTTTTTGGCGATCGTGAAGTGTTGATTGAAAAAGTTTGGGGAAAGACAAATTTAGACGGGCAATATCGCGATCTATTCAAAAAATGGCACGATACATTGTCGGGAGACGAAGAAAAGCTGGATAAATTTAAGAAGGTCATCGGCTACTATGTAAATATTTTGCGTCAAGATCCCGGTCTTCCGAAAGAACTAATAGGGGAGAATTGGATTGGGTTTGAGGGGTGGAATATCTTTCAAGAGATCAAGGCAATTCTTTTAACTTAAAGACAATATCTCCGTCGATATCCGTCCGTTTAATAACGATGTTCTTGGCTTTGAGCATATCCAATATTTTTTTACTGGGGTGACCGTATGAGTTGTTTTTACCAACGCTTATCACAGCTACCTTGATATCTGCTAAATCTAAAAATTTTTTATTTAGTCCGTTTTTTGAGCCGTGATGAGGTACTTTGAGGATATTAATATTTTTAATAGATTGATCGGACAAGCTATTAAGGGCAAGAGGAGTCGAATCGCCGCTAAACAAGACTCTGAAATCATTCTTATCGAATGAAAATATAAGTGAAAAATCATTACTGTCGTATGATTTCAAATCAATGGGTGGCCAATACAGTCTAAAAATACTATCGATTACTGTAAAACTTTGCCCTTTGGAGACAAATCGGTAGTTGATATTCATAGACTTGATTTTTTTTACAAGTTTTTTGTAGGTTGAGGAATCAAAATGGTAATCTACCGTAAGAAAATTATCGACTTTATAACGATCCAATAGGTAAATATAGCCTCCATAGTGATCTTTGTCATGATGGCTAAGGATAGCAATCTCAATCTTTCTATCCCAGAACGGCATATGTCTTCCTAAACAGCTAAGTACTTCTTTATTGGGGCCGGCATCGATTAGGACATCCACCCGGTTATTTACTCTAATATAGGCGGAATCACCCTGTCCGACATCACAAAATACAACTTTAGTTGTTCTATTAAAATAATTAATAATAAAAAGAGAGAATGCGATTAGCAGAGAAACTGTTGCGGTGAAGGCAAGGGACCGTTTGTTGATTGGTGATTCGTTCATAGACGAATTATTTTTAGAATTGAATAAAAGCAAACGGTATTTTGGATAGAATTTCGATAACTTTGATAATATAAGAGAGCAAGATATAACAGATATATGACGGAATTAGACCCAAGGAATAACCGATCTTCCCGAGAATAGAGGTTAGAAACCCGAAGATCATTAAGACAGGTATCATTGGAGCGATAATGAGATTGGAAACGACAGCGATTAAGGAAATTTGACGAAAATATAAAAAGATAATCGGTGCGGTAAAAAGTTGAGCCGACAAGGTTGTTTTTAATTCTTTGGTAAGAGGGGAATCTTTAGGTTTAGGTCCAAATAGCATAATACCCAAAGTAGCTCCAAAAGAAAGGTACAGCGAAAGACTCTTTAACCAATCGGGAAATACGACGATTATAAACATTAGGGCTAAAAATAAGGAATAGAAGGTATAGTTTTTTCTTCCGGTTAGAACTGCAACGTATGTTAAAACACCCATTATGCCCGCTCTAACTATCGGGGCTTCGGGACCTACAAACAATATAAATAAAATAATCATCAGTATAGTTATCAAAGTTGAAAGTCTTTTGCCAAGAAACGTTGTAATATTGCCGATTATCACCGCCAGAATGGTAATATTCATTCCCGAGAGAACGACTATGTGGAGCAACCCGACAATCTTTAGTTGGTTAAAGAAATCTTTTGAAGCTTTCAGATTAACGCCAAAAATTATCCCGTTAAGTAAAGATGAGTGAGGTTCGGGAAGATAACTATCTATAACCGTGGTAAAGATTGAGGGATTCACAGAGTGATTAAATTTTTTATATTTTCATAGACCGATTTATTGAGTACTTTTTTATTTATAAGGTCTTCCAAAGCCACAAAAGGTCTATTATCGATTAATTTTTGAGCGGTAATTTTTCCTACACCGGGCAGAGAATCCAACTCTTCAATTGAGGCACTGTTTACATTTATCAACGGTTGTAGATTGGTATTTTCAGAAGCGGCTTCGGTTACCGCAGTTGAACGTATTATTTGTGGACTCTCGACAAAATAGCCGTTTTGAATCTCCCAAACGGAAGGGATGTAAATTTTCTCCTGATCCATAACCACACGGGCAAGATTAAAGTTTCTGGAAAAATACCCTTTATCGGCAGTTTCGGATAAGCCACCCGCCATCCCGATAAGATCTTTCAACCTGGCTCCATTTGAGGCTTCATATAAGTCCGGTTTATTTACGCTTCCCGAGACGTCGACAAATATATGGTTAAGGCTATTTGTATATGAAGAAGATTTATAGTCAATCGATACATCTTCTTTATAGTTTTGACCGCTTATAAGGTAGACAATAATAGAGGTAACCGCAACGATCAAAGCTACGGATAAAATTACTATATCAACAAAGTATTTTTTAATTTTTTTGCCAAGCCCGCCGCCTTTGCTCATATTACTCATATTTATAGTAGAGCGATTTACTTGTCTATAGACTATATGCTACAAAACGAATGGTTTAGAAGATTATGGCAATATTATTTAGACGATATCCTATTGTTGTTCCTTTGAGTCGGGAGCAAAAAACCTTCCAACTATAAAGACGATAAGACCGACGGTGAGAAATAAAACTGCAGCAAGTTTAAACGGAAATGCGAAAAAACTTGTTTTTGCAAATAAGGTTGGTGAACTTTCGCCGAAATTTATTTCGGTAGTAACTCGATATTGGCCGATGAAAAAACCGGAAAATACCGTGCTGTATGAGGTTTCCCTCTGCTCCAATGGATTGGCTGAAGAAGAGGCTTCAACAAGCCGTTGAGATTCGGACAAGATGTTTTTTGGAATAATCGGGTAGTCAATCCTTTCTCCAAAATTTCCGATGAGACTGATCTTTCCTTCGGGTTTGATGAGATTCTTTCCTTTATTTTCAACAATTAAAACCAGAGGAATTTTATCAAAACTGTCAAAGATTTTTATTTTTTGATTAAACATTTTTAGTTTATTTATTACTTCAAAGAGGACGACTTTTGGTCTAATGTCGATCACTCCGGAGTCGGTTACGGTAACAAGGATGTTACTTCCGATTGAAGCTTTTGTTTTCGGTCCGGCAGTTCCGTCGATATTATCAACCGGCGTTGTTTCGGCAAGAAGCGTATAGTAGTAGTCGCCATTAGCGGCTCCTTCAGGAGCCCTAATTCTTAATAGAAGCTGTTGCGAAGCCCCAGTCTTTAAAAAAAACGGACGTTCCAATTGAATGTCGGAATTATCAAGTTCAAATCTAATTGGGCCTTCAATTCCGTCTTTTAATCTAATTTTGCCAAAGTTATCTCTTGGCTCAAAGCTGACAAGTTTGGCTGTCAGAATAACAGGATCCCCCTGGTTGCTGACCTGATAGGCAATCATCACCGATTTACCCGGTTTTATTACCAACTCAAGAATAGGAGGGGTAATTGAAAGAGATATCTGTTGGGCGGATACGGGACGGTGGAACATAAGACATAAAAAGCAAAGCAGGAGAAGGTGAACGACGACTTTATTTTTTGCATTAGACATTAAGTACTTCATAGCAAGCTTTAACCGTTGTTCGTATGTATTAATATATGGCTTCAAAATGACGGGGTTGCAACAAAATTTATAATTGTTTGGTAATTACCGGCAGGCTGAATGGGGGATATATTTGATTTAAAGGTCATTGTTGATTGGCGATTGCTTCCGACGTTGTTACTGGACATCACAATAGCAGGCGATTCGGCTGCCGTTGTATCCGGAAAAGGTCGATAATAGGTTGAGTTTGAGAAATCAACCGGAATGTCGTTTCCCGACATATTGTATCCGAATCCATAAGCCGAACTTGAGCTCCATGTCTTTGCCGATGATTCGGAACATGTATTTGCTCCACCGTCACAGGCAGTGTCGGGGATTGAGTTGCCCGAAAGAGTTTTAAGAGGTCCTTGCTCAATGGCGGTCACCTGGTACTGCCCCGCGCTGCCAAAGTAGATGGTCAGAGTCGTGGTTGCGGTTGATGGAGTGTTTGGAACAAGATTTCCCAGGCTGATGTTGGTATTTGAGATTGTGAAACGAAAAGGAATTACGGAGTTTATGTATTGAAAACCTGCTTTGACAACGTATCCGGTTGAAGAAAACTCACCTGCAGCAACTTGCCCGATCGTATCCGAAAGTTTATAATTGGTTGATGCTTTGTTGCCGGCAGCCGAAGACGTGTTGGCCGATTCGATCTTAAATCGTGACGATTCCATATCAATGGCCGTTATTGGAGTGATCAGGATCAAAAAAGCGACAACAAAAGCGATAGAAAGTATAACTCTTTTCATAAGGAACGTTATTATCAATCCTTGTTTTTATATTTCTCAATTAGTTTTTCCATTCTGTTAACCGACTTTCTGATGATATCAAGCTCGTTATCACCGACAAAATTATCAACCGCATCTTTGATATTTTTTAGATGATTTCGTACTAAAAGAGTAATAAAAAGCATACTGTCTTTTTGGAGTTCTTGATTTTTAATTTTTGATCTTTGAGCTTCGGTGTGCGCCTGGCCAAGAAACATGGCAAAAGGTGCGATAAAAGCCAAGGACAAGATAGGTAAAAGATCTTTGATACTTTGTCCTTGGGGTGTGGTAAATAAAAAAAGGATAATTAAAGTGATAGAGGTTGTTACCGATATGACAGGCTCAAGTAAGAGAGAAAGTGAAAAAAGTAGAAAATAGATCAGGAAAAAAAACGGTGACGATGTATTTCCCGTGGTAGCAACTATGCTGATGATAATCATCGTGAAGATAACTGACTCAATCAACTGCGAGCTTGACTTTTGGGTGATAAAAAATTTCTTAATTAAATAGAGGACGATAAATAGAAAAGCAGTAATCTGGAGGTCATATTCGGCTAAACCGGTCTTTGGAAAAAGGAAGGATAGAACGATGGTAAATACGAGCGCTAATGCATGGACAATTTCTCTTGTCATAGTGTAAATATAACAGGAAAGCAATAAGCTCAACAAGTCAATTTGACGTAAAATCATCGTAGCTTTTATTTTTTTGTGTTAAAATAAAAAGATGTCAGATAAATTGGTAAAAACGAATATAGGGGCAGATGTTGTCGATGAATTAAAAAAAGTAAGTTGGCCTACAAGAGCGGAAACAGTCAAATTAACGGCGATTGTAATAGGAGTTTCCTTGATAATTGGACTTTATGTCGGTATAATAGATGTTTTGTTGGCAAAAGGATTAGAATACATAACAAAGTTCAGATAGTCTTTTCTTGAATTATTTTATGAATCAGCAACAGATTTCCGAAGAAAAAAAAGAGGCTTTAAAGTCGGACGTTCCGATGCAGTCGGGGGCGAAGTGGTATGTAATTCATATTCAGACGGGGTATGAACAGAGAGTAAAACAAGCTCTCGAACAAAGAGTGAAAAGCCTTGGAGTTGAAGATAAGATTTTTAATGTCGTCATACCAATAAGAGATGTGGTTGTTGTAAAGAAGGGAAAGAAAACCAAAGCTACCGAAAAGGTTTTTCCCGGTTATATTTTGGTTAAGATGATCTTGGACGATAACTCATGGCTGGTTGTCCGGACGACCGAAGGGGTCACCGGATTTGTCGGCGCCGGGCTAAAGCCGACTCCCATTTCCGAAAAAGAAGTCGATGCGATTATGAAGTTTGTTGAGCAAGAACAGCCCAAATTTAAGACGAAATTTTCTTTGGGTGAAGCGGTTAAGATTACCGAAGGACCGTTTGCCGATTTTCTTGGCACGATAGAGGCGATTGATGAAGAGAAAGGCAAGATAAAAGTACTGGTTTCGATCTTTGATCGCGAAACACCTGTTGAACTGGATTTCTTACAAGTTCAGAAACTATAAATGGCAAAAAAAATTAAAACATTAGTCAAATTAAATCTTCCGGCCGGAGAGGCGACACCGGCTCCACCGGTTGGACCGGCCTTGGGCCAGCATGGAATTCCGATAATGGATTTCATAAAGGAGTATAATGCACGAACGTCGAAATTGAAGGGTCAGGTTATTCCGGCGGTCATAACCGTTTACGAAGATAGAAGTTTCACGTTTATTACGAAGCTTCCGCCGGTTGCGGCAATGTTAAAGAAAAAGTTAGCTTTGACAAAGGGATCGGGGAAGCCTAATACGGAAAAAGTTGGAAAATTGACAAAAGCCCAAGTAGAAGAAGTTGCTAAAGAGAAGATGGCCGATCTGAATGTGGACGATCTTGAAGCGGCAAAAAAAATAGTCGCAGGAACAGCAAGATCAATGGGTGTAGAAATTGAGAATTAAAAATTTGAGTCTTATTTTTTTTGAAATATGGGAAAAGTTAAAACAAGATTATTAGGAATCGAAGAGATCGAAGAAAAACAAAAGAAAGAGCAAAAAGAGAAGGCCGCTATGAAAAAATCGGTCAAATCTATATCAAACAAAACCTCACCAGATAAGAAGAAGACGGAAGTCGCCCATGATCAAACCGAAAAGAAAGAGGTTGAAAAAAAAGTTCAAAAAACCAAAATAAAGCCCAGAGGAAAAGCGTATCGGAAAGCTAAAGAGCTGGTCGACCAATCGAAGGTTTATCCGCTTAAAGATGCAGTATCTATTTTAAAAAAAATGAAGTTGTCCAAGTTTGATGAAAGTGTTGAACTACACTTTGTTGTTGACGAGATCGGTCTTAAAGGCGAGGTTGAACTGCCGTTTTCAACGGGTAAAGTTGTCAAAGTCGCCGTTGTTGATGATAAAGTACTGGATAAAATTGAAAAAGGAGTACTCGACTTTGATGTTCTGGTTACTCATCCATCGTTTATGCCAAAACTGGCCAAGTATGCCAAAATACTCGGTCCAAAGGGGCTAATGCCTAATCCAAAAGCCGGGACGATTTCAACTACTCCTGAAGAAGTTGTTCAGAAGTTTGCAAAAGGGGTATTAAGATGGAAAACAGAGCCGAAAGCTCCTTTGGTCCATCAGATGGTTGGTAAGATATCAAGTGACGATAGTAATTTAGTAGCGAACATCGAAAAATTTATTCAGGCGGTAGGACATAAACATATACTTAAAGGCTATATAAAGTCGACAATGAGTCCTAGTCTCAAGATTAAAGTCGGATAACTATCTCCGCAGGTTCTTTTATTTCACAGTTTCTTTATATATACTATATAAAATGGATAAGTTGAATACTTTGCTTTTAAGAACTTCCGAATTTTGGCTATATCTCTCACAAGAACAAAAAGATCTAATCAGAGAAGGTCAGTATCTATTAAACAATGTGATTCGAAATCAAGCGTATCATTTTAAGGACTATTCCTTTTTGGTCTTTCCTTTTGCAAAAGCGTACGAAGGCTTTTTAAAACAGCTCTTCAAGGATAATAAAATGATTTCCCGACTTGACTACATCTCAAATCACTTGAGATTGGGTAAACTAATGTCTCCTAATTTAGTCGGCAGGCTTGGTGAAAAGTCGCTTTATAAAAAGATAAGAGATGCTGCCGGTGAGAAAACTGCCGATAGGATATGGACGGTCTGGAAAATAGGGAGAAACCAGATTTTTCATTATTTTCCTCACAATGTTAAAGCTATCTCGTTGATGGAGGCGGAGAAAATTATAACGGAGATTCTGGATACCATGGAAAACGCTTTCTATAAAATGAGAAAGAGCAATTTTTAAAAATAAGTTATTTTTTAAGATAAATTATGATTAAAGGATTAACTTCGACACAAGCAAGCCGTTTTCTAAAACAATACGGATTAAATGTTATTTCGGAGCCCCCCAAAAAGAATATCTTACTAAAATTCTTTGAACAATTTAATAACTTCTTAACCCTTCTTCTTATTGGAGCGGCTATTCTATCTTTTTTCTTGGGAGAGTCGGTAGACGGTTTGTTAATAATTGCAATAGTCGTTCTTAATGCGTTATTCGGACTATATCAGGAAGCAAAAGCTGAAGAATCTTTAAAAGCTCTAAAAGAGATGACGGTTACCAAAGTGAGAGTAATAAGAGACGGCCAACAGATAGAAGTTGACAGTAGGTATCTGGTACCGGGTGATATTGTCTATCTTGAGGAAGGAATCAAAGTGCCAGCCGACGGAATAGTCGCCGAGTCGATAAATATGGAGTTAAATGAGGCTGCTTTAACCGGAGAATCATTGCCCGTATTTAAAAAAGAAAAAGATGAAATTTTTTCAGGAACGATTATTGCCAAAGGAAGAGGAACGATGTTAGTTGAGAAGACAGGCGACGAAACGAAGTTCGGTGCGATCGCAAAAAATCTATCGTTAATCGAGGAAGGCTTAACTCCTCTACAGAAAAAATTAGCTACCTTGACAAGATTTATCGGACTAGGTGGGATTGTTTTGTCTTTAATTGTTTTTATTATTGCCTCCCTTGAAGGTAGCGGTTATTTTCCTGCTTTTCTTTTAGCGGTTTCCTTGGCTGTAGCGGT
>MWSR01000077.1 GCA_002050095.1 Microgenomates bacterium UTCPR1 | reverse complement strand
GCTCCGGCGACGCCGACTTTGACTCCGAGCAAGTCGCCGACGCCGACAAAGACGCCGACACCTTCTCCAACGACGGTACCAGGCGCCTGGATAAAATTGAAAAACGCTTCCTACTACTCAAGCAGCGGCCTTACCGACAACATTCCTTTGGTCCCGGTTGCCTATGACGGTGACGACGACACCAACCCTTACTTCATCATCGGAGCAGATAACGGGCATGGGCTTGTCGCCGTATCAAGCATCAACCTGACGGCAATCAACCCAAACGCCAAGCCAAACGGGACAGACAGATCGGCGTCGGGCTACAAAGGGATATTTTCAATGACCGCCGACTCTTTCAAAGCCTACGCGACGGCAAGAAAAGAGTATAGATCGATATCGTCCTTATCATCTATTAGCGCCGACGGGATATATCTTTGGGCGGGTGAGAGCCCCCCGACGATAGACGATACCAACAAAAATCAGTTTGACGGCCGTAAAGTGGTGTTTATTTCTCCCGGATCAATTACTATTAAAGCAGCGGTATTTTCCCCAAGCGGAGGGTCGGCTGCCTTTGTGTCGCCGTCAATTATCTTTGACAAAGATACAAGAGAAGCAGACGGAATCTTTATCGCCAATGAAATGACAACGGGGGAAAACAGCAGTCAAGGGCTGAAGGTAGTGGGCAATATCTACGTCCGTGATACTTTTGTGAACGATAGAAAATGGCCAAACAACAACGTACCGTCACTGTTTATGGTATTTGATCAGAACAAATTTCTTGATCTTTTACCCTATCTGTCGACAGTCGGTTATGAGTGGAAGCAGACACAGTGACGAATAAAACTATGAAAAAAGGTCAGGTGCTACTGATTACGGTAATGATCTTGGCAACCGTGTTGACGGTGGTCCTTTCGATGTCTTTCAAATCGGTCAGCGAAACCAAGGTCAGCAAACTTGAAGAAGAAAATCAAAAAACACTGGCGGCTGCCGAAGCGGCTCTTGAAGAATCACTTAAAAAAGGGACGGCATCATCGTTTGGAAGTGGCGATCTGGCCGGTTTTAGTAACTTTACCGGAGGAGCCGAGGTTATCACCGCGACAACCAATAACTTCACAACATCACTTATCGCAAAAGACGCAAGCTACACTTTTTATCTGGCAAACTATAACCCCGAAACAAAAACTTTTGACAACTTCAGCGGGTCAAAAGATATCGAGGTCTGCTTTCAATCAGGATCTCCAAATCCGGCCGTTGAGATAGTTCTTGTCGGGACGGACGGAGTAAAAAGATATCCGGTTGATCCCAATAAAGGAAACAGCTTACGAATGAGCGCAACAGTTTATGCGGCATCGACAATCTGCGGTGGCGACTCAACTTATGGCTACTCCTTTAGCATTCCGGTAAGCGATCTGACCGATAACTCAAGGCTGCTTGTGGTTAAGGTTCTTTATCAGTCGACAAAGCTTCTCTTTCATCGGAGCACAAACTTTCCGTTACAAGGGAGGACGGTGTCATCGTCTGCCGTCTCGTCGTCGGGGGTTTCGAAAAAGGTGACGCTTTTTCAGACCTATCCTCAAATCCCGACGGAATTTTTTAACACAAAACTTTGATTGGCGGATGGTGGCCGGTTGGAATTAGATGGAATCGGTTGAAATTAGTGGCAATACGTCATTCTGAATAAAGGCAATAATTATTATTCATTGTTTATTACTCTAAATTCTGCGGATGGCTTGTATAATTAGGATATGGCTAAACCAAGCTGGGACGAGTACTTTATGGAGATGGTCGGCTTTGTGATGAAGAGAGCCGACTGTATCCGCGGCTCTGCGGCGGCAGTGGTTGTCCGCGACTTTCGGGTTATCTCAACAGGTTATAACGGAACTCCCCATAGGGTAAAAAACTGCAGTGAAGGTGGATGTATCAGATGCAAAAAGAGAAACGACGGCAAGATCCAAAGATATCAATACGAAGAAAGCTGTATCTGCATTCATGCCGAACAAAACGCGCTAATTCAAGCCGCCTACCTTGGAATTTCAACAAAAGGGGCGACTTTGTATACAAGTCATTCGCCTTGCTCGTCATGCGCAAAACTGATAATCAATGCAGGGATAAAACGAGTTGTCTATAAAAATAATCATCATGATGAAGCCGGTAAAAAACTTCTTATCGAAGCGGGAGTAGAAGTGGAGAATAGCGGATAGTGGGAAAACAGGAAAAGTCATATGTAGCGCCGGTAATCCGGGGACTGGATCCCGGCCTACGCCGGGATGACGAGAAAAGCAAGGATGACAGAGGGGCGTTATCCGTCATCCCGATGAAAATCGGGATCCGAAATCAGAAGCTGCAAGTTAAAAGTTTCAGGATGAAAAATGTGTCATCCCGATGAAAATCGGGATCCAGAACAACGAACCGAAAATCCTCTATAGCGCCGATATGCCTGGGAGTTATAGGCTGCGAGTTACAAGTTATAAGATGAATGTTATATGTTTTATGTTATATGCTATATGTTGCCTGGATTAGCAGGTTAAAGATATTATGAATAGCAATTTACGGTTGATAAAATATCGCTTTGCCGCCTTAATATCTTTTTTTATCTTTTTTTTTCTTCCGGTTTCGGTCCCGGCGGTTGCTCCAAACAACATCTTCGGTATTCATCTGGCCCAACCACATAACGACGAGATCGATAAAGCGGCCGAGCTTGTCAACGGAAAAAGTGGGAAGTGGGGCTATATAACGCTGGTGATTCAGGAAAACGATCGTGATAAAGACAAATGGCAGAATATATTTAATAGATTAAGAGAAAAACAGCTTATTCCGATCATTCGTCTGGCGACTCAACCCGAAGGTGAAAACTGGCGAAGACCGGAAGTCAAAGACGCCGATCAATGGGTAAAATTTTTGGACTCTCTAAACTGGGTGGTTAAAGACAGATATATTGTCCTTTTCAACGAGCCAAATCATGGGAATGAGTGGGGAGGCGAGGTCGATGAAAAAAGTTTTTACCAAGTTAGTTTGGCTTTTGCCAAAGCCTTAAAGGAAAAAAATAAAGATTTTTTTGTTATGCTGGCGGGATTTGATGCTTCGGCACCGTCGTGGAGACCGGGGATGGAGGATGAGGCGGTATTTCTTAGGCGGTTAGCAGCCGAGGATCAAACCCTCAACACTATTTTTGCCTACGTCGACGGCTGGGCGAGTCACTCCTATCCAAACCCGGGTTTTTCGGGATCCCCTTATGACTACGGCCGAGGAACAATAAGGACTTATGAATGGGAGCTGGCCTTTTTAAAGAGTCTGGGCGTCGATAAAGAACTGCCGGTCTTCATAACCGAAACCGGCTGGAAAAGAGGGCAAAGAAGCGAAGAGTCGGTAGCGGAGTATTTTCGTGAAGCTTTTGAAGATGTCTGGAGTCAAGACAGCAGGGTAAAGGCGGCAACACCTTTTATCTTGGACTACCAGGCTCCGCCTTTTCTTGATTTTTCTTGGAAGAAATATCAATCTTCCGATTACTACTACCAGTACTATGTCGTTCAGTCGTTACCGAAAGTTAAGGGTGAACCGGACCAGGTTGAAAAAGGCGAAATAGACTTTAGTTTTCCAAAAGAGCTGGTTGCCCAATCAAAATACAACTTAAAGTTGACTCTAAAAAATCAAGGTCAGGCGATCTGGGATAAAAACGACGGCTACGAGTTACGAATAGACAACGATGGGTTAAAAGGAAGTGTTCTAATCGGTGATCTAAAAGAAATCAAGCCGTTTGAGGAAAAGACGGTTGACTTTAGTATAAAGACGGACGGGGAGAAGGAGAAGGAGGCGGTAAGATTTGTATTGGCAAAAGGGGGCGGCGAAGTTATTCAGTCCAAAGTCTGGCAGTACCGGGTTTTGCCGCTTCCGAGCCTGGAGTTGAAAGCGGGTGTCTGGCCCTTTGGTAAGGCGATTGGAGACAGCTTTGAAGTACAGATCTTTGACATCGATGAGAACGTTGTTTTTAAGAAAAAAGGGGTTAAAATGGAAGCGGGAGCGGGGCAAATAAACAACATCCAAAACGTCGCCATCGGAGAGCTCTATCGGGTCGTAGTTCTTCGACCGGGCTACCTGCCCAGACAGGAGTACCACATCTTCGAGTCGGGGGACAATAGCGTCAAATTCAAACCACTACTGCCTTTTGACTCCGACAGAGACGGAAAACTTAGCTTAAAAGATCTGCTTTTATTTTTTACAAAACCTTTCCATCCTCTCTAATCCTTTTTGAATACTGGTCATACCGGTGGCATAACTTAGACGAACATAGTCGTCGTCGCCGAAAGCGATCCCCGGGATGACGGCAACATAAGCCTCTTCCAAAAGTTTCTGACAAAACTCCAACGATCCTTTTAGTCCGGGCCTGAAAAGTTTGGAAACATTGGCAAAGACGTAGAAAGCCCCATCCGGTCGTTCGGCATAGACTCCGGGAATTCTATTTAGCCAATCAACCATATAGTCACGGCGTCTTTTAAACTCCTTTGCCATTTTCTCTATATGATCTTGCGGTCCGGAGATAGCCGCAAGAGCCGATTTTTGACTAATCGAAGTCGGATTGGACGTGGTGTGGTCCTGGATCTTTGTTGCCGCTTTAATAACCTCAACCGGTCCGGCGACATAACCGATTCGCCAACCGGTCATCGCATGGCTTTTTGATACACCGTTAATGACCACCGTAAGCTTATTAATCTTTTCATTTATTTGGGCGATGCTGACATGTTTTTTTCCGTAGATAAGTTTTTCGTATATCTCATCCGAAAGAACAACGATGTTGTGTTTAACACAGATATCGGCGATTTTTCTTAGTTCTTTTTCGTCATAGACGACGCCGGTTGGATTGGACGGCGAATTTAAGATCAACATCTTGGTTTTTGGCGTAATCGCTTTTTCCAACCGATCCGGCTCGATCTTAAAACCCTTTGTTTTTAAAAACACCGATCTTCCTCCGGCAAGCTTGACCATTTCGTCATAGGATACCCAGTAGGGAATCGGGATAATCACCTCGTCACCATCGTCGATCAAAGACAAGATTATGTTGTAAAGGGACTGTTTGGCACCGGTCGATACCAAAATTTGTGAAACATCGTAGGTCAAGTGATTGTCTTTTTTAAACTTGGAGACGATTGCTTCTTTCAACTCAACAATGCCCGATGTCGGCGTATATTTGGTAAATCCTTCATCGATAGCCTTCTTTGCCGCTTCCTTGACATGAGTCATCGTATCGAAATCGGGTTCGCCGGCACCGAAAGAGACAACATCCAGCCCCTGTTTTTTCATCTCTTTGGCTTTTGCGGTAATTGATAGGGTCAAAGACGGGTTTAGACTTAATGCTTTTTTGGATAGTTTCATAGTTTAAGATTAATTGGTAATTGTCGTCAGTCTCCGATTGGACCGGAACTTATAATTGACTTAACGACACCGGGATATTTCTTCATATTTTCAATAAAAAGAGCAGCCAGTTTTTTTGCTTGATTATGATAGTGCCCCTTGTTTGTCCAGGAAAAAGACGGATCAAGGATGTTGTCGCTGACGTTCGGGACCTTTTTCGGGATATAGAGATTTAGCGTCCTGTCATGGCGACACTCAACACTGTCCAGGCTGCCGTTTAAAATAGAGGTCACAATGCTTCTGGTGTCGGCGATTGGGATTCGATAACCGACTCCGTAGGCGCCACCGATCCAACCGGTATTAACAAGGAAGACCTTGGTATTATGTTCTTTTAGATATTTTTTTAATAAATTCAGATATACCATTGGTTTTAAAGGCATAAACGGGCCTCCAAAGTATGCCGAAAAAGTTGGTTTTGGCTCGACAACACCTCTTTCCGTTCCGGCGAGTTTTGAGGTATAGCCGGAAAGGAAGTGATAGGCGGCCTGGTTTAAGGTCAGGCGGGCGACGGGAGGCAAAACGCCGGTGGCATCGGCGGTTAGAAAGACAACGTAGTTGGGGTGACCGCCAGTGCCCGACGGGACGGAGTTTTTTATCGATTCCAGAGGGTAGGCGGCTCTTGTATTTTCGGTATAGCGAGACGAATCAAAGTCAAAAGATCCGTCTTTATTTAGAACCACGTTTTCAACAAGAGTTCCTTTTTGATGGATCGCCGACCAGATCTGCGGCTCCGATTCTTCCCTTATCTTTATGCATTTTGCATAACATCCACCTTCAA
>MWSR01000021.1 GCA_002050095.1 Microgenomates bacterium UTCPR1 | reverse complement strand
TCTGATGTCAATTTGCATCTGAACTAAAAATTCATTGATAGTTGACCTCACTAAAATCCTGGGTTCAAGGGTTTTGTCCGCTATGGGTATTAACACGGGCGGGATAGGATCTCCGTTAATATGATTAACCCTCCATAATCCTTCACCCATAATTAGTTCCCCGGCGCTTAAAACAAGTTGTCTCTGCCCCTCCTCATTATCAACATGCACTACTCGGTGTAGCAATTGGCGACCCAATCTATAACCTAAGCCTCTAGTAAGGTCGATAGGATCGAGTTGTCTATAAACATAACTTTCCGGCTTTATCATATCTAATATCTTTTCAGTAGGTAAATTAGCTAAAAGATTTGGCACATCACTAATTAACTTAAGAAAATTTTTTGCCACTTTCTCCGGACCAAGCTCATTATAAGTTCTTATCATACTCTCTATAACGTCGCTTATATTTATTGCAGGTTGACGAGGATTTTCCACTAACGTATCTTATAAGTTTGAGCCCCTTTCAAACTCCTCTATTGTCGAAAAAAATAGATTATAGTAAATAGTTGTTAGAATAAAAAAATTATCAAAAATACGGGCAGCCAAAGGATTCCTGCTTCCTAAACCATTGAGTCTAAAACTATATTCTTCTGCAACTCGATTATGAAATTTAACTGAAACAGGAAAATCTGGTAAATCTTGGTTAACAATTTCATTATACCTAAGTAAAAACCTTTGTATATTTCCATCTAAGGTATTTCTTTTATCATCAAATTCATGTTCAAAGAATAATCTGCCAACATTTATTAACCATTCACGTTCTAATTTTCCATGTTGCAATTTAAGTGCGTTGTCAAAATCAAAGCCTCTTATTTTTTTCATAAATGAATTTAATAAGTTCGTTTTACGTCTTTCTTGTTCATCCTGTTCTTCTTGGGAATAGTTATCTACTGATGTTGCGTTATGATAATGACTCATAATCCAATTTATTAAATCAGTAGGTAATTTTGTAGGAATATCTAAACATAGATTGTCGTCTGCTAATATTGAGGCACTACCACTGATACCTTTATAAGGTACCAAACGCCACCTATTATGTGGTCCAGTATTTTCATATGGTCCAGTATTTTCATATGGTCCATTATTTTTAATATTATTAAGCGCATAAGCGATAAAGTCATATCCTTTTGCATACATTTGTTGGGCATTTAACTCATCTTCTTGTAGATTTCCCTCATCCGTTCGCACTTCGAATCTTATATTATTGGTAGGATACCTATAAAATATTTCTTTCAAAACAAGTTCCTTACCATCTTGCAATCTATATATTGCCATTACAGGAACTAATACTCCTTTATGAATAATCGAAAATATTAATTTAATATCGGTATAATCTACAAATTCTCGACCTCTCACGTGTGATAATTTAATTTCGTTATATCCGGTTCCCGTGCTAATTCTAAGAATAAACTTTTGAATTATTGGTGGAGCTGGAGTATATGTATAATCTACATAATCTCCGAAAATATTTCCTCTTTTCTCTACTGTAAAATAAACTTGATACAAATCCTTAGGAAACAGCTTTTGCAAGCCATTAAAATCATCATTAGATTCTGTATTTTGAGAAGATATAGAATTTTCACTTTTTCGTAATTTATTCTCATTAATACAATAATAAGGATAGAATATTCCTTGCTTTGAAACGGTAATTCTATAATTCCTATAAAATAAATAACTTATCATGTTTATGACTTCAATTGCAGAATTATTATCTGATATCATCAATTCTTTTAATTCGCTAATAACAGCGTTGAACTCATAAGTAGAAAAGGGCATTTCTGTTTGTGGAAAAAACAAGATATAGAAGGCTACAATGATTCTATTTACCTCTTCACTATCAATGTTTAAAGTTGATTCGCCTCTAATTACATTTTCTAATTTTAATATGAGATCTTTAACTAAAGATAAATCAGAGTCATTTTTTAATAAAGAAGTACCATAAAAATTCAGAGGTCTCACTTGATCACTAATGTATGATCTGTCTGTTCCAGAAGTTCCTATAGAAGTTCCTAAGCCTTCAAAAAAATCTAATACTTCATATCCTCCATCTTCCCTTTTTCTAAGAACTAAGTTAGAATACAAACCATTGGGAACACCTGTATCGTAGTCGACAATTACTCCAGGATAATAATCACTTAATTTCATTAATTCTTCTAGATATTCTAGTATTTCTTTATCTCCTTTTAGATAAAGAGAAGACCCTCTTTTGTCAACAATGAGACTAACATTTTTCTCTCTAAGATAAGAAGTAACTTTATCAAATCCTTTAGGTAAAGTTGTCTCTACATGAGTATGCTTAATATTGGATTCTGGGTCTCTACTTAAAATCTGTTCTCCTTGTTGCCATGGTAATATTTCATTTGTCACTATTAACGCAGATCCTTCATTATGAACGCTTCTTAAGGTAAGTTCATCTTTTGCATCTACTGTAATGCATTCAGAGCACCCTGATAACTGTGCTTCCTGTTTTGCTATGGAGGGTGGACCTGAAAAAAAACTTAAATATATCCCACCTTCTTCTATCATGTAATTATGATAATTTTTTTCATAAATTCTATTGATACCTGAAACAATAAAATTAAGACGACCATTAAAATATTCAAATAATCCTTTTTTATTATCTTTATAAAATTGTTTTAATCGGTCAATAAGACTTTCTTTATTAGGATATAATTCACCTAATTTAAAAAAAATATAGAATGCTTGTGGTGGAAAACAAAATTGATCCTGGCAAAATAACATTAAATCTCTCTTAAATTTTTCTCTAATGTCTTTTAATTCCTTATTTTTGTTTGGTTCAGGGCTATCAATTAAAGATAATATTTCTTTACATAAGGATTGAGTATAACCCCAAGCGTTTATTCCTGGATAATTTACAGTAAACCTGGTTTCGTTAAGAAATGTCGAATAGTTGTTAATCGTTGAATCTTTTTTATCATCGGATAACAGTGGTTCAGACTCTTTTAGTTCATCGTAGGTTTTTTGAGAAGTTAAAATAGTATCTTCATTCATAAAAATAAAGGGGTTTTTTATCTTAGTCGCTAAATATATAATTCTTGCATATTCTTTAGGATCTCTATCTTCTTTGAACACAGTTTCCATCCATTCATAAAAAGGATTCCCTAAATTTATTGAGAATAACAATCTTCTTAACTTCGACATTCTATGAAATAATGTTATATCAAGTGATGAAATACCCAATGAAATTATTGAAGAAATTTCTTTAAATAAATCAATTACTTTGACATCAAGACCTGAACCTTTAGCTCCTAATATTTCATCGAGTTCATCAGGGAGATCATATTGAACTCCATCGCTTAATTTCATCCCAGGAGGTTTATTCAACAGAGGTAATATGTCCCTAACAGTCAATAATGAATAATAATTAGATACTCTTTCACTAATCTTATTTAGTTCTTCAGGCCCAGCTGATTCCCATCCTGCTAACGCTTCACTTAGCCCACTATCAATGGCTAAAACTCTATCACGACAAGGGAAACCTCTAGTCACTTTCTCTTTCATCTTGATATATTACTATAAGATAGATATAATCACTTGACTTTTATCTGACCAAGCATTATCCTGTAATAGTATGGACTTGACCGATTCGATAATACAGAAGGACTTAACACTAACCTTTTCGGAAGATAAAGTGGCACAACTCTTATTAACCCATATTAATGAAATTGTCACAAGAGATGACATTGCCAAAGCTCTCTGGGGAAATCGATGGATCGAACGATACTCCGAATATATGATAGACAAAACAATCTACCGGTTAAGAAAAAAACTCTTGAACGACTACAAAATAACAACTCTAAGAAATCGGGGGTATATCCTTTCAAAACAAAACGAAGACTTAACCTCGCTTTTCAAGGAAGCTCTACCGGTAAAAGATAGTCAGGGAATCACCCCTCCACTCCGCTACCTTGAATATATGAACGATAAAAAAAATTTGAGAAAGACTTTAAGTGACCTTTTTTTCTCAATTAAAAGAGAGAGGATTACTCAAATGATTAAGTTGCCGATATCTCCAAGTATTCTTGTCATTAACTCCTTTTCCTTTGATAATGTTGATGCAATAGCAAATTGGACAAAAGAAATAAAAGTAAACCCAAAAGTATTCTTTTCCAACTTCGACGATCGAGCAATAAAACTGCACAATCAAAGAATAAACAAACTCGGGTTCAACAACTTCTACAGTATGTTTGATGATATAAGAGAAACAAGATTAAAACCCGATTCGTTTGATCTTGTTATTAACGATTTCCGCCTTAACTTCAATACCTCACACGAGCAAAATCTTAATACAATGAGAAATACTCATAAAATAGCTAAAGAAAGAGGGTTTTTGCTGATTTCCGTTGTCGTCGACCCAAGGTACGAATCGCCAAGATACGGAAACAACCAGCAAAAAGCACCGATAAACACATCCGCTCCTTCAACCTTTATTTTTTCCGAGAACCTTAAACGATTCTGTTTTACTGTCCCCTATTACAAAAAAATATTTAAAAGAACCGGTTTTCAACTAATTAAAGAATTCGATATTGAAGAAGGAAAAAGCTGGTTTAAAAAACAGGCATATATTAAAGAGCGGGAGCCCTCCTTCCGCCGCTATTTATTAAGAAAATAGGACTCTCAACCTACGGTCATATTCCTGTGCTTGTTTATTTCATCTCTAAGCTTTATCGCTTCCTCTCTGGGATTTCCGGCAAAAATTATTGACCTCGAAAAGTTTATAATCAATCCTTTTCTCTTTTTATTTAGTCCTGCATTTAATGTCGCCTTAAGATCTCCTCCTTGCGAACCAACCCCGGGAACAAGAAACCACATATCTTCCCCAACAATTTGTCTTATTTCTTTAAGTTCTTGCGGATAGGTAGCCCCAACAACCAAAAGACAGTTATTATTTTTATTCCACTTACGGCTTACATTTCTTGCAACACTTTTGTAAAGCGGCTCGCCATCTATTTCAAGATTTTGGAACTCGCCACTTCCCGGATTTGATGTTTTGCATAAAATAATTATTCCACTATCTTTCTCATCAAGGAACGGTCCTATAGCTTCCTCTCCTAAGTAGGGATTAACCGTCACGGCATCTCCTCCAAGGTACGAGAAAACAAATTGAACATATTCTCTATTTGTATTACCAATATCCCCTCTCTTTCCGTCGATGATGATTGGTATTTCGGGATATTTTTCTCGTAAATAGTCGCAAGTTTTTTTTAAAGCTATAATACCAAGATGTCCTGTAGATTCATAGAACGCAGTGTTCAATTTATAAGAACATACCAGGTCATGAGTGGCTTCGATTATCTTCTTATTGAACACAAATTGATCCTTTTCTCCAGAGAGTTTTTCGATATCACTATCAAGACCTACACAAAGGAGAGAGTTGGCTCTCCTGACCTGATCCTCTAACTTATTAATAAAGTTCATTTTTCCCTTCAACAAACTTTTTACCGTGGCCAATTTTAGTATTAATTTTTAACCCTTGCCTACATAAAGGACATTCATCCTCTTCATAGGCCTCAACTTCAAGCTCCCCTAAAGAATAAAAAGGTGCGCCAAGAAGTTTCTCATCAACCCCTATTGGATTCCTATTCAACATTACCCCGACTGCAAGAACTTTTCCTTCTGCTCTCCTGACCGCCTCAACTGTTTTCTTAACTGAAATACCAGTTGTCGTTAGATCTTCAATTACTAGCACGTTCTTACCTTTTATAAATGCGTCGTAACCTCTATTAAACTGTAAAAGACTATCTGATGCCGAGGTTCTATTTCCCTTATCTTTCTCAGCATAAACTGAGTAAATATCCTCATTCATTAATTCAGACAGATAGTAAGCTGTCCATGTACTAAGAATAGTTCCTCCAACTGCTGGAGCTGCAACAATATCAATAGGTAAATCTTTAAACTTTTCTGCAAACATGAGTCCCACCTTCGAAGTTTCTTTAGGATGAAGAAATAAATAATCCTTATTTATATAAACGGAACCGTGCTTACCAGATGTATAAACAAAATGATCATTAACTAAAATTGCCCCAACTCTCTTTAAAATATCTATTATATTTTCTTCTCTCACAAATTAAAGTGTTGTTAATTTATCAAATTCATCTTCCGTCAGCAACTTCTTTTCAAGTACGACCTGTCTCAAGGTTTTTTTGCTTGCTATCGCTTCTTTTACTACCTCTGAAACGGTATCATAACCCAGCTTCGGAGTGAGGAGCGTCGAATAGGCCATTGATCTTTCTAAAAGCTCCAAACATCTTTCTTTATTAACAATAATCTTCTTTATTCCAAGATCGGCAAATACTTTCATCGCTGTCGACACCGTCTTAAACATCGTTATCAGCGAATCGACAATTACCGGTAACATAACACCAAGTTCAAGTTGAGCGCCTTGTGAAGCTTCGTGAATCGACATATTCTTTCCCACCGTCAAGTAGTAAATCTGATTCATCAACTCGGCCATAACCGGATTGACCTTTCCCGGCATAATCGAGCTTCCTTGCTGGAGCTCTTCAAAAGAAATCTCTCCGATACTTCCCAAAGGCCCACTGCTTAGAAACCTAAAATCGGAAGCTATCTTTGAAAGACTATTGCAAAGCACAGTAACAGCCGCGGAAATATAACAAAAATCACTTGCCGATGATGTCCCCGACATTAGATTTGATAATGGTTTTAACTTATCGATTCCGGTTATTTTTCTAAGTGAAATAAAAACTTCGGAAATAAAAAGTTTTGAAACGTTGATGGAATTTCCAACCGCGCTTCCGCCAAGATTTAGATCATAGAGGTAGATCATTGCTTCTTCTATCCTTCTCTTGTCTCTTTTTAAGATATCGGCGTATGATTGAAACTCCGCCCCTAAAGTTGTCGGCACTGCGTCCTGCATATGGGTACGAGCAAGCTTTTTGACATCTTTATTTTGTTCGGCTTTTTTTTCAATCTCTTTGATCAAATAATCAAGATTATCAAGAAGCTCTTTTGACAGCTTAATAAGAGCAATTTTTAGTGCGGAAGGATTGACGTCATTGGTCGACTGGCTGGCATTGACGTGATCGTTTGGATGCGTTCCCGAAAGGTTGGCTATAACCTCGTTTACATTCATATTCACCGAAGTTCCGGCACCTCCATGAATTCCGGAAACAACCATTTGATCGTCGTATTTGCCTTTCAAAATCTCATCACAAACAAAGACAATTTTTTCCGATTGCTCTTTAGTAATTTTTCCGGATTTGTAATTAGCGTAGGCAGAGGCTTTTTTAACCATCACAATTGCATAATAAAACTCTCTATGAGTCAACGGATAGTCGAAAGGGAAACATAAAAGAGAAGATTTTGTATGTTTTCCGTACAAAATACGATTGCTCATTGGTATTATTTTATCACTTTTCTCCCGTATCGACTACCCCATCTCCTCTTCCGACAAAAAGTCGACCGTCTTCAAAAACTTTTCTACCTCTATAAAAAACTCTCTTGACTTTACCCCTCATCTCTCGCCCCTCATAAGGCGACCAACCGCACTTAGTATATAACATCTTCTTATTGATAACAAAAATCTCTTCCTCATCAACTTCAACATAGGTATTCTCATCCGTTTTTATATTAAATATCTTCTTTGGATTATAGAAACATAGCTCCTTTAGCCTCTCGAGCGTGAGTCGTCCTTCAGAAACAGCAGTCAAAAGAAGTGGTAAAGTTGTATCAAGGTTTGGAACACCAAACGTAGGGTTTCTTGAAAGTTTCTCCTCTTTGGTATGGGGAGCGTGATCTGACTCTACAACATCAATATAATCTAAATTATTCCATAAAAAATCTATCGCGCCCTCCTCCACTGGAGGCTTCATCATTGCAAAAGCACCAAGTTTCCTGACATCGTCTATAGTCAAAAAAAAATGATGTGGGGTTACACCACAAGTAACATTAAAACCTTTATCTTTTGCTCTCATTATCGTTGACAGCTCAAACTTTGAAGCAATATGACAGATGTGTAGCTTTTTTCCCATTGCTTTTGCAACGCCTATCGAGTCTTCAACCACATCCGATTCCGCATGAAGAAGAATCGGTTTATCGCTTTTCCAGGCTCTATAGATATCCTTCAATTTATCCTTATCTATAATATAGTTACCGGTAGTTCTGTTTAGATAAAGTTTAAGACCAAAAACGTAAGGCTCCATCTTCATTAATTCATCTAAATTATCACCAAGACTTCCGGCATAAAATCCAATATCACAAACAGTCTTTTCCTTTGCAATTTCTATTTTTCTTTTTAAAGTTTTAAGCGAAGTTACAGGAGTTACGTTATTTGGCATATCAATAACCGTTGTAAAACCACCGGCAATTGCTGCGCAAGTCCCGGTAAAGAAATCTTCTTTTTCGGTCTGTCCGGGATCGCGGAGATGAACGTGAATATCTATTAAACCGGGTAGTTTTAACATTACCGCCCAAGATAACAAAGGTAAAATATTTTGTCAATAATCATTTTTACTTTTCGCCGATTACCTTTGCCCTTCACTATTTACTTTTGTTAGCATGGATCCCGATTTTCTTCGGGATGACGTCTTGCCCGGCGCTACTAAGGATTTTTGGTAATAAACAATGAATAATAGATATCAATCACTTACCTCCAATAGAGGCACCCAATGTCTCAATTCATAGAAACAATTGATTGCAATACCAAGGACTTGAGTTTATAATAGTCTTGACGTCTTAAATAACAGCAACAATTATGAAACTTCAAACTAAAAAGCTTATTAATTTTATTTTTGAGCTAGGTCAGCTACGAAGAATTAAGCATGAGGGGTGGAGAATTGTTGGTGTAGATAATCCAGAAAGTGTGGCCGAACATTCTCTTCGCGCTGCTCAAATAGCTTATATCCTCGCCAAAATGGAGAATTATTCTAATCCGGAGGAAGTATGCTCAATGGTCGTTTTTCATGATATCGAAGAATGCCGTATAGGAGATATTCACAAGGTAGCCAATCGTTACCTTAATTTTAAGAAAAATCTTGCCATCGACGAGCAAACAAAAGATCTTGGAGAGATTGGTAAAGCTATTAATAATTTATGGAAACAAGTCGAAGAAAAAAAATCTCGCGCCGGTATAATAGCTAAAGATTCCGATTTGCTGGAAGCGGCTTTTACTGCCAGAGAATATAAAGAAAAAGGTGTACCCTTGATGGACCTGTGGTTGAAAAACTATCTACAATTCCTTAAAACGGAAACGGCCAAACAAATACTAAACGAATTAATAAAAATTGATTTAATCTGGTGGTGGAAAGACTTGAAAGAATATTAATGCCCTCGCCAACCACCAATTGCCTTCCGCTCTACGCTATTCGTATTCTTCCCAACTCTTTATCTTCAAATCCTTGAATTTCATCCTGTTTAGAGCTTTAACAAAAAGTCTGGCGGTATTAATATCTGTAAATAACGAAATATTATTATCTATCGCCGCTCGGCGGATAAAATACCCATCCGATTTAAATTCGGACGCGGCCTGGTTTCCTCCACCTTTTTCACTCAAGTTAATGACAATTGATACTTTCTTACTTTGAATAATATCAACAACATTCGGATGTTTTTTATCGTGAACTTTATAGACAAAAACAGTCTTAACTCCTTTCTCTTTTAGGAACTTATGGGTTTTTTCGGTTGCATACAATTTAAAACCAAGATTTTTTAATCTCCAGACGGATTCGGCGAAAGTTAGTTTATTTTCCTCCCCACCGATTGTGACCAAAGCGGATTTTTTATCAATAGACAGTCCTGTTGAGATTAGAGATTTTAGATACGCCTCTTCAACCGAATCCCCAAAGCAGGCCGCTTCACCCGTTGATGACATTTCAACCCTCAAAACCGGATCGGCTCCTCCAAGCCTTGCAAAAGAAAACTGGGCTGTTTTCACAACAAAATAATTTGGATACTCTATCCTGTGTTTTTTTGCTTTACCAAAAAATGTATCAACGGTCATTTCGGCGAAGTCAATCCCGGTCGCTTTTGAAATAAACGGAAATGTTCGCGATGCTCTTAAATTTAACTCAATAACAAAAACTTTATTTTCTTTAACCATAAACTGGATATTAAAAGGACCATTGATACGAAGCGCTTTTATCATCTTTTTAGCTGCCTCTTCCATCAGGGCCCCTGCAAAATATCTTACTCTTTCGGCAGGATAGACTATCGTTGCGTCGCCCGAGTGAACTCCCGCGTTCTCAACATGATTGGATATCGCAGATACCATCAACTCCCCGTCTTGAGCAACACCATCAAATTCAACCTCACGGGCTTGGGGAATAAACTTCGATATCGTTACCGGGTATTTGTTATTAATTTCCACCGCTCGATTGATAAAAAAGCTTAGATCTTCTTCGTCGTAACATATGTTCATTGCCAAACCCGACAAAACATAGGAAGGTCTAATCAAAACTGGGTAGCCCACTTCACCGGCAAATTTAATCGCCGATTTGGTATTGGAAAAACTTTTCCATTGAGGTTGAAGGATACCAAGCCTGTCAAGAAGATCGGAAAACTTATTTCTATCTTCGGCACTATCAATATCTTTTGCTCGAGTTCCTAAAATCTTTGCTCCATAGTTATTTAATCTCATACTTAAATTATTTGGAGTCTGACCTCCAACCGATAAAATAATTGCCAATGGAGACTCAAACTCGTAGATGTCGGTCACTCTCTCAAACGTCAGTTCTTCAAAATACAGCCTATCGGACATATCATAATCGGTTGAAACCGTTTCAGGATTGCAGTTGACGATAATTGATTTCTTTCCGTATTTTTTGAGTCTGCCGGCAACGCTGACACACGACCAATCAAACTCAACCGAACTTCCGATTCGGTAAGGTCCCGATCCAAGAACAATAACTCCTCTTTCACCTAACGGCTTAATATCGTTATGTTTCCCCCAGTAAGTCGCGTATAGATAGTTTGTCTTAGCCGGAAACTCACCGGCCAGAGTATCTATTGAAAAAAAGTATGGCTTAATATCCCTTTCTTTTCGTTCTTCTCTTATCTCAAGCTCGGTTTTTCCAAGCGCCTCCCCTATCCTCCTGTCGGAAAAGCCCAACTTTTTCAACTCGTCAAGCCGATCTAACGAAACTTTTTTCCAGGCATCAACAATGTTCTTCAGTCGATATAAAAACCATCTGTCAATACCGGTCAGCCGATATATCTCGTCAACGGAAAGCCCTCTCTTTAGTCCGGCAACTATAGCAAACAACCTTCTTGGAGTCGGAGTTTTGATATATTTCTTTACATCCTTATCGTTCGCAAATCTATTTTCGATAACACCGTGAGCTCCAATATCAAGCATCCTGACGGCTTTTTGAATCGCTTCCTCAAAGGATCTTCCAATCGCCATAACCTCTCCGACCGACTTCATACTACTGCCTATCTTCTCTTCAGCGCCTTTGAATTTTTCAATATCCCAACGTGGTACCTTTACAACCAGATAATCAAGCGAAGGTTCAAAAGCGGCTTGTGTTACTTTCGTCACTTCATTGATAATCGAAGTTAGGGCTTTACCTAAGATTAATTTTGATGCAACGTAAGCCAAAGGATATCCCGTTGCCTTCGATGCCAGAGCGGAAGACCGCGAAAGCCGGGCATTTACTTCGATAACATAATAATCAGGATCTCCCGATTTGGTTAATGCCAATGCCGATCTATCGTTTGGCATTATTTTATTGTTATGAGTTCTTGTAAAAGACGGATTCAAAGCAAACTGAACATTACATTCACCGATTATATTAAGACTTCTCACAATCGATATCGCCTTGTCCCGTAAAAACTGGTGCTCCCTGTCCGTTAGAGTTTGGCTCGGAGCAACAACAATCGACTCTCCCGTATGAATTCCCAACGGATCGAAGTTCTCCATATTACATATGGCGACACAGTTATCAAATCTATCTCGTATGACTTCGTACTCAATTTCTTTAAAATGATGAAGGTATTGCTCAACTAAAATTTGTGGAGAAAAAGAAAACGACTCCTCGGCTTTTTTTTCGAAATCTTCCCTGTTAAAGACAACTGCCGACCCTTGACCGCCTAAGGCAAAGCCGCTTCTTATCATTACCGGAAAACCAATCTCATCGGCGACTTTCAATCCGTCGTATACGCTTGTTACCGCGTGAGATCTTGGTGTTTTGACTTTTATCTTGTTAAGATGATCGGCAAACTTTTGTCTGTCTTCTGTCGTAATGATTGCCGATACCGATGTTCCTAAAACTTGAACTCCGTATTTCTTTAATATTCTTTTCTTATAAAGTTCCATCCCGCAGTTTAGGG
>MWSR01000033.1 GCA_002050095.1 Microgenomates bacterium UTCPR1 | reverse complement strand
GATTTACACCCTTTTCAAAATCGGTTAACGGCTTTTGTCCTGCAATACTTTTTGATAGGCTTCCGAAATATGAATTGGCACCTGTATGAATAACGACGCCAAAAGCATGGCCGCTTTCGACATTGGTGCCGGAATAACAGATATTCTTCAAATTCAAAGGATCCTCTACTCTTTGCGAAGATATGGGATTGGCATCTTTTTCTACAGGAAGAGCCTCTCCCGTCAGCAGCGATTGATTCAAGAATAGTTTATTACTGCTTAACAGTCTCAAGTCGGCCGGGACAATATCTCCGGCCGATAACTCAATTACATCTCCTGGGACGACATTTCTCAAGCTTATCTCTCTTTTCTTGGAATTTCTGATTACAGTACAGGTAGTCCTCACCATCGATTTAAGGCTCTCGGACGAGTTATAGGCCTGATTTTCCTGAAAAAACTGAAGGAGAACACTGATGATGACCATAATGCCGATAACGGCCGAAGTTCGATAATCTTTTGTTATTAACGAAACAAGTATGATAAATAAAAGTAACAAGATTAACGGATTGATAATTATTTTGAAAAATCGCAGCAACCAATGGCTTCTTTCCTCGCTTGAGATTTCATTGACTCCGTATTGAAACAGCCTTTTTTTTGCTTCCAATAAAGAAATCCCTCCCTGAAAAGAATTTAGGTTAAAAAGAGTCGTATACTGGTCAAGTTTAGAAAAATTTATCAGATCCTTTATAATTTCTTCCTTTGTCTTGGGTCTTATCTTAGGATTCAATTCTTCAAATTCCAGCTCTTTTATTTTTTTTCGATACTCTTCGGTGCGCTCCGACAATTTTTTATCACCTAACATCCATCCGTAAATTACTCCCATTTTTGATGCTTGTAATGTAATTAATGTTGATAAAAGCGAATTAAGAATAATTTATTTCTCGGTTGCATTTATTGAAATGCGGTAATATCATTATTATATGTCCGACGTGAAAAAACCCTTAGTAATTATTTTAGTTTTCGCTTTCGTAATTCTAATTATCCTATGTGCGAGCCTGATTATCAAAAGAAAAGAACGAAGTCCAAAGAAAGGTAGCGAAACGATAAGCTCATATCAGGAATGCGTCGCTGCAGGCTATCACGTCCGCGAGATCTATCCGCCCCAATGCGTCACACCCGATGGCAAGACCTTCATCGGCCAGTAAACAATAATAAGAAATATTTATTGCCCCGTTACTTTTTGATATCTCTCTTCTCGATTACAAACGTCTAACCCGTTAATATGTAAAACTAAATAATAATACCATTTAATACCAATCCCCTATTAGATAAGCGATGAAAACTGTGTCAGATAAAAGTAATCTGCTTTTCTTAAGCCTTATCGCTTAGGTCTTTAACTTTTTCCTTTTCAAGTATTCCAAGATAAAACGGAGGCGGGGGGGGCGTGAATCCGTTCCGAAATGATCAGTTTATTTTCTTATTATATTTAGAATTTACAAAATTATGTATCTTGTGCTTCTGCCCATGCCAATTCTCTCCACTTTTTTAAGGTTGAGTAGTTTTTCAAGAGCCTGATTGACTGTTGGTCTGGCTACATTTGTTTTTTCTGCTATTTCTGATGGTGTAGCTTCTTTTACCTTTTCCAGGTATTCCAAAACGGCCAGCTGCTTTTCCGATAAAGTTTTTTCAACCATATCGGCATTAAGCAAATTGACTGCATGTTTTGACTGGTCCAAAATAATATTTAGGAAAAATGTTAACCATGGAATTAAATCAGATTTTTCGGTCTTGAAAGTAACTTGTGTTTTTCTCAAGGAAACATAATATTCCTGTTTATTTTCTTCAACTAATTTTTCATGGGATATATAGGGCATATAAAGATAACCTGCCTGTAGCATTAAAAGATTAGTAAGAATTCTCGATAAACGACCGTTACCATCGCGAAAAGGATGGATCTTCAAAAATTCGACCACAAAATTACCGATTACCAGTAGGGGGTGATAATTTTTATTCTTTAATGCCTCGATGGTCCATTCAACCAAATCCTGCATCTCAATTGGAGTCAAATAAACAGGGGTTGTATCAAAAATTGTGCCGACGATATTTCCCTTAGAATCAACCATTTGAACCTTGTTTTCCGTAACTTTATATTGGCCACGATGAAAAGTATCTTTCTCAACGTACTTGAGGATTTTCTGATGAAAATGTTTTATTGTGCCTTCATTGAGTTTGATTGTTGACCACGAATCAAAGACATTTTTTAATAATTCATAGTAGCCTTTTACTTCTTGAGCATCGCGATCCTTGAACTTTTGCACAGAAATCCCTCTCATTAAGTCTTCAACTTCTTGATCGCTTAATTTTGCCCCTTCAATACGGGTTGAGGCACCGGTTGAAGTAATAAGCACCGATTGCTTCAACCTCCCCAATGTTTGAGGATGTAAATTGGCTCCGGCCACCCAACGGCCTTTGAGCTCGTCAATTGAGGCTATAAGCGTAAGAATATTAGCTGGAATTACTTCCAACCTTTGGTCAAATCTGGCTCGCCTCGCTGAGGACTGCGAGTCGAAGCGGGTTAAGTTACCCATAGTTTATATATGAAACTGACTATATAAGATTATATTAGATTATATAAGATTAAGAAACTGTTTGTCAAGTTGTTTATGATGGATTTTTCTTAAGTACTTTTCTCGGTGCGGATCCTTCGGCCGGACCAACTATTCCCTGAATCTTCATTTGATCTATTAACCGAGCGGCTCGGGCATATCCGATGGCCAGGCGTCTTTGAATAAGAGAAGCACTGACATGATCGTATTCCTGAACTATTTTGATTGCCCTTTTCAGTAAAGAATCATTTTTACCGGTTAACGGCTCCCCTTCCGGTTCTTTGGAGATAACGGTTCTTCGTCCCTTATCATCTTTTTCTTTAGTTAAATAACCGTATTCAACCAATATTTTAACTAAGCTTTCGGTCTGATCATCATTAATCTTAAATTTAGCTTGAAAATCCTCAGGTCCGACATTTTTTAAATCTTCAATGAAATGAACGGCTTTATTTATGAGTGTATGAGCGGGGATATAATCATCAAGATTATAAACATCCGATTCCAAATCCTTTACTCTTTTCTCCAGCTCCGATATTTCCTTTTTCAATTCTTCAATTTTATCTGACATATACAATTATTCTTTCACAATCATAAATTGTTGTCAAATCAGCAAAAACAGATCTATTGGAAGAATAATATCATTAGATTATTTCAATAGTGATTCAACCTTTCCTCTCCAGCCAACTTTATGAATTACCCTATCGAAAAATATCAAAGAGAAGGACCATAAAAAAAGCCGCCGGAATGGGGAAAGTTTACTTCTTCCTCAAAAATACAGGATTATTCAGTCATGGCTGGATTTAGATCTAACAGATTTGCGGTTTTTGCAGTCTAAAAAACTATGACGATTTAGAGAAAGAATGCTTCAGGCTTTAAGCCTACTTTTTTCATTAGTTTGACAGCTTCTTCCAATAGAGGGTTAAGATTACGCCACGCGAAAATACCAATCTCTTCTATTTTAAGCTTACTAAATTCGTCAACCAACGTAAAATTATTAGTTTTTTTACTATCTAAAATTAATTCAATAAAATAACTTAATAACGTATCATATTGTTTTACGCCATCTAGAGCTTTGTCTATTTTTTGTATAAATTCCTCATTATTATCAACAAAAGTCCACCAATTCTTAACATCTTTTTCTGATACGTCTTTTAAATAAGATTGGATTGTATTTTCGTCGTTATTCCTTCTGTCAAATGATAAGGCTTGAAACAGAAGATAAAGATTGTTTCCATATTGAATGTGCCCATGCCTTCTCTCTCTATCAGTCATTTCGTTGGGTGGTACTCGTGGTAATTTATGCGCTAAATCAACATAATATTGATGATCGTAGTATGTTACTTCTCTATCAATTTCCTCCATAGTTAAATGACTAACTCGAATTATAACATATATTTATGTAATTTACTTTTTAGGAACATCAATCGCTTTTGAATGGAATCTTCACCTAAATTAAATTATTGATCATCATCATAAAACTCGTGATATCTTTCATATCCACTCACAAAACCTGCAAAAAAATACTCAAAAACTCTATCAGTTTTAATTTCGTTATATCAAAGACAGAATAGAACCAAATATCGATTATCCATTTACGAATCTAGATTTACTTCTTCCTCAAAAATGCGGGGATGTCGAATTCGGTCGAATCGTCGATCAGAACTTCTTCTTCCTCCACCTCATCTTCCATTTCTTTCTTTAACTCGTTTTCCTTATGGTCACGGGATGCTTCTTTCTCGTGCGGCTCATCATTTCTTCTGAAGCGGAATAACTTCAACTTGCTGTCATCAAACTTGGTAGCAATGATCGTTACTTTGAGCTGATCCATCATCTTATCATCAACAACCGCCCCAAATTTTATATCTGCGTCGGGATCGGCCGATTTTGCGATAATTGAAGCCGCCTCATCAATTTCGCTCATTGTCAGGTCGGGTCCGCCAACGACATTAAACAAGACTCCTCTTGCTCCTTCAATTGAAATATCAAGCAAAGGTGAAGAAATCGCCTGCTTAATCGCCGCCATCGCTCTTTTATCGCCGCTACCTACTCCCATTCCCATTAAAGCCGTCCCCGAATTACTCATAATCGACTTAACATCGGCAAAATCAACATTTATTAACCCCGGGGTAGTTATCAACTCCGCAATTCCACGAACACCCGAGGTTAAAACGGTATCAATCTTTCTGAAGGCTTCTAAGATCGGTGTCTTTTTATCAACAATATTTAATATTTTCTGATTAGGTACGATAATCAAAGTATCTACTCTTTCTTTTAAACGTGAAATTCCTTCATCGGCCGTGAATTTCCTTTTTACTCCCTCAAAGTCAAATGGTTTGGTAACTACCGCTACCGTCAAAGCGCCGGTTTCCTTGGCGATCTCGGCTATTACCGGAGAAGCGCCTGTCCCTGTCCCACCACCCTCGCCGCAAGTGATAAAGATCATATCGGCATCGGTCAACTCCTCTTTTAATTTTTCCTTCGATTCTTCGGCTGCCTGCCGCCCCACTTCAGGGTCTCCGCCCGATCCCAAACCTTTAGTTAAATTTTCTCCAATCTGGACCTTAATCGTTGCTTTGTTGTTAAGTAGCGCCTGTGCATCGGTATTAACGGCAATAAACTCAACTCCGTTTATTGCTCCTTCGGTAACCATTGAGGAGATCGCGTTACCGCCACCGCCTCCAACTCCGACAACTTTTATTCTCGCTGCCTGACCGGCTCTCGGTTTAATTAACATAGTTTAATTTATAAACTGTTTAAAAAAATCCTTAATTTTATTCAAAATTCCCCCAAGCTTAATATCTTTTAATACTTTACCAAAATTTTTAAAACCTCCGCTTCCGGAATCGATTGAGTCGTGATCGAGCCCATACAAGAGAAGTCCAATCGTTGAGGCATATTGAGGATCAGCGGTTTCATCGACCAATCCAGTGACTTTATCCGGAATCCCGATTCGAATCGGAAGACCTACCACCCTTTTTCCTGTCTCAAGCATCCCGACGGTCAATGCTCCTCCACCGCTTATAACCAATCCCGATGGAACCTGTTGACCAAACCCGCTTTTCTCAATCTCTTCAAACACAAACTTAAAAATTTCTTCCAAGCGAGGAGCAATAATCCCATCAACCAAAGTTTTTAATGACACTTCGTTTATATTCTCTTCCAACTGAAGCTCATGAAGATTAATCTGGGGATTCTTTTTTTTCGAACTAAGGTTTTTACTCAAAAAAAGCTTAATTTTTTCTGCCGAATCCAGAGAAACACGAAGTCCAACCGCAATATCGTTCGTGATATGGCGGGCTCCAATCGGAATTGAAGACGAATAGGAGAGAGCGCCTTCAACATAGATTGTCAAATCAATCTTTCCGCCACCGATATCAACCAACACTACTCCGAGCTCTTTTTCGGTGCCTGTCAAGACCGCTTCGGCAGAAGCAAGACCGGAAAAGACAAATCCTTTATTTTCAATGCCAAGGTCATCTAAAACTCGTTCAATATTCTTCAAGTTAATCGATGAAGCGGTTATCACGTGAGTCTCAACCTCAAGTCTAACACCGCTCATTCCGACCGGGCTTTTTATCCCAGGTTGTCCGTCGACAATATAGTCTCTTGGGATAACTTCAATGATCTTCCTCGTGGACGACAACGATATGGCCCGTGCCGCTTCTATCACCCTTTCGACGTCTTCCTCGGTGACTTCACCTTGTGGGTTGGAGACAGCGACGATCCCATGAGAATTTAGAGAAGAGATATGTGGACCACCGACCGAAACATAAGCACCGTTGATCTTGTGTCCCGCCATTCTTTCGGCTTTTTCTATACTCTCTTCGACAACCGCCGAAACTTCCTTGATATCGACAATCAACCCTCTTCGAATCCCCCGAGCGACTGTCGTATTAAAACCGATGACTTTTAGCTCTCCTGTCTCTTCCGACCTAACACCGACAACGGTTGCTATCTTACTGCTTCCGATGTCTAATCCGCAAATCAAGTTATCTGCCATATTCTCGTAATTTATTCTTAAATGAACAGTAAAATATACAAATTAACTTTTAAAATCTCACTACCGGCTTATCAAACCTTAGATCAATCTCTTTATAGTACCGACCTTCCAATTTAAACTTCCGAATTATTTCTTTTACCTGAAATATCTGTGACTCTTTACTCTTGTCCGAGCTAAAGATTAATTTCCTATTTTCCAAATTTAATACTATCATATTAATTCCGTTAATATCAAGGCTATCAACTTTTTCTCCTATATCGGTCAGCTCTTTTAAAAAATACAGGCCATCCTTGATTTCTCTAAATTTAATTGTGTCGCCTGGCTGATAGGATTGGTAAGCCAGCAATTGATAAAAGTTCACTTTAGGTAAATTATTTTTGATGTTTTTTACTTTTGATAGAACTCTACCATCCTCCGATAGGTGATAATATCCCTCGCTGACGACAAGGGCGGCTATCAGGTGGAATTTTTTAACCGTCAGAAAGATCTTATCGGGAAGCTGCTTTCTTACCTCAACCGAACTGATAATCGGATTATCGGTCAGGACCAAATTACGAATTTCCGAGTCCGAAGTTATGAAGATGTTTCTATCTTTGAATTTTTCCAATCCCATCAACCGACCACTGTCCCCGGCAACCTCAATTTGCCTGATTGTAAAATTTTTTTTTGCAAGAAACAATAAAAATATAACCGAAGAAAATATGGAAATACAAATTAAGAAATATACAAACTTAACTAAGAATTTGTTTAACAATATATTTGCTGGCATCTTCCTTATATAATTTTTTTAATTTGACAAAATTATTTTTATATAGATCCAGATTATTCATCATTTTATTTATAATTCTTACAAGCTTATCACTGGCTTCAATCTGATGAAATATTTCTCCAACATTGCTCTTTGCAAGAATTTCGGCATGATGTTGCTGCTCTCTCCCCGAAGCCCAAGGAAGAGGAATGAGGACAGCGGGTAAGTGATAGTTAACAAGTTCAAAGAAAGTATTCGCTCCCGAACGACCAATTACCAAATCGGCGATTGAATAAACATAGGCAACTTCTTCTTCATATAAGTGCTTGACCGGAAAATACCGTTCGGAAAAATTCTTTGGTAACTTATCTTTCTCTTTGATCATAGTTTCGTAATCCCGATACTCTTTGGTATCACCTGTCTGATGAATAACTATATAATCCTTAAGTAGTTCCGAAAGGATATTTTTAATATGAATGTTGATACTATGGCTGCCCAAACTACCACCTGTAATATATATTATCGGTCGATCCTTTTTTATAATAAACGGTTTCTTTTTGGAATCGACTTTGAAACTTCGAATCGGATTTCCGGTAACAACTACTTTCTTTACCGGAAAATATTTGGCTGTCTCTTCGAAAGAAACAAATACTTTCTTTGCAAAAAAAGAAATTAATCTGTTAGACAGCCCGGGTTTTGAAGTCTGCTCATGAGTATAAATTTTAATCTTATAAAGGTAGCTCCAAAATACAATCGGTAGAGCTACATAACTTCCAAAAGACATAACGACATCGGGTCTCCACGTATTCACAATATGAAAGGCATTTAAAAAGCCTAAAGGAATCCGTAAAAAACTTCTGATTGAGCTTATTGTAAGGATACGCGTTAACCTGCCTGCCTGGATTGGAATGAAATTGATCTTTCTTCTCGTAATCTCCTTATATTCAAGTGAAATCGTTTTTTCAGAATCAAATGCATACTTCCTGCCGACAAAGATAATTTCGGTATCAGGCTTAATCCGTTTTATTTCTTCAATGACGGCCAATGCCGGAGTCAAATGTCCACCGGTAATAAGTATTTTCAATTTATGTTTAATTCACTGTTAACTTACTAATTATAGTCTTACTTTTCTTTCAATATTTAACAGAATTCCAACCAAAATAAAGGAAATCATCAAATTGCTGCCACCATATGACAGGAAAGGCAGGGGAACTCCCGCTAAAGGAAACAGGCCGACCATACCGGCAAGATTGACTATAATCTGAAGATTAAAAAAGGCAAAAATCCCTGATGCCAACAATCTTGATTGTTTATCGGGAGCTAACCTAATCAAGTGATAGATTTTATAGACGAAGATGAAATACATAAATATCAATAGGATAGAGCCGATAAAACCATACTCTTCGGCGATGATGGCAAATATCGAATCGGTATGAGCCTCGGGAAGAAAGAGGTATTTTTGTCTTGAAGAACCAAAACCCTGTCCAAAAAGCCCTCCCTGTGACAGCGAAATATAAATTTGGTTGATATGGTAGCCAATCCCCTGTGGATCGCTCGACGGATTTAGATAAGCCATCAGCCGATTAAGGCGGTAAGGCGCAGCTTTAATTAGAAGATAAAATCCGACCGCCGAAGCAGGCACAAGTACCAGTAAATTAAGAAGATTCATCCCGGCGATGTAGTACATCACCATACTTAATGAAAAGACAATGATTGCCGTGCCGACATCAGGTTGCAAAACAATAAGAAAAACCAAAAAGCCTACCAAAGTTACAAACGATGTGAAGCGGCGTTTTTCTTTATTGACGAACCAGGAAGATAGATAAATTATGATCGTCAACTTCGCCAACTCGGTTGGCTGAACATTAAAAAGTCCAAAATCAATCCAGCGTCGCGCCCCTTTTGCCTGCAATCCGATTCCGGGAATAAGAACGATCATCAGAAGACATATTGTCGATATCAAGGCAATCAAGGAAAAGGAATGTAAGTTCTTGTAGTTAAATCGGGAAAAAATAATCATAATAATAAAACCGACAAACAACCAAACCGATTGGTATTTTAAATAGTGGAGACTGTCGCCGAAATCGGCCGCCGATCTAACCGCCGAAGATTCGAAGATAAATATTAGTCCGATTAAAGACAAGACGACGGGCAGAATGATCAATGGTAAAAAAAACCTATTTTTTATAAAAAAAGATTTAAGCATCTAAAAATAATTTTATCAATCTTTTATAATCGGAGTCCGGGTCGGAAAAATTATATTCAACTTTTGCATCTTTGCCCAAGGAGTTTTCTATTTCGGGATGTCTTAACAAATAATCTCTTAGTTTTATGGCAACAGCCTCTCCTTCGGAATACAAGACAACATCTTTTCCAAGTTTCGCCGAAATAATCTCTTTGATAATTTCGTAATGAGTGCAGCCCAGGATAAGACTATCAATCTTAGCTTTTTTTAAAGGGTCAAGATACTCCTTTAGAAGTAGATCTAGAATCTTTTGGTTTCTCATACTGTCTTCAATGTAGGGAACAAGTAGTGGACAGGCTTGTTGAAATACGATTGAATTCGGAGTCATTTTTCTCAATTCCGATACAAACGCATTTGTGGCAACGGTTGACTTCGTTCCGATGACTCCGATACGCCTGCCTCCCCTTTCAGCCGCCAATTCGACTATCGGTCTAATAACACCTAAAACCCTTATTCCCGGATATTTATTTGGTAGGTAATCCTGTTGAATTTTCCTTAGGGATGTCGCCGTAGCCGTATTACAGGCAAGGATAATCAAAGAACAATTTTTATTTACTAAAAGATCGACGGCTTCCTTTGTAAAACCATAGATGACTTGTGGTGAGCGATTTCCATATGGAACACGGGCGTTATCGCCGTAATATACGTAGTCGTATTTTGGTAAAGACTTTAAAAGTTGTTTTAAGATGGTTAGACCACCAAGGCCGGAATCAAATACGCCAATTTTCATAACGTTTTAACAATTTTATTAAACTCGTCCCCTCTTTGAAATTCGTTGTCAAACATTGAAAAAGAAGTAGCTCCGGGTGAAAATAAAATTATTACGCTCTTTTTTTCATTTTCCGTTTTTGATTGAATAGTTTTAGCCAGTTTGACGGCTTCTATAACCGCATCTTTCAAATCATCAAATACTTTATCTTTCGCTTTTGTCGGATGCTTAATGATAATTTCGTTTTTAAAGCGATCGGTAAAGCTTCCGGCAAGGAATATTATCTTTTCAACATCGGTTAATTTATCAATCAAATTTCCTATTGGAAGATTCTTTGAATTTCCTCCAAGAATTAATATAATTTTTTTATCGGAAAAAGATTCAATGGCTCTTACTGTCGCAATCGGAGTTGATGACGTTGTATCGTTAACAAAAGTAATCTTATCGACCTCCCTTATGTTTTGCTGTCTAAACGGAAGACCTTTAAAATTTTGTATTATATTTACGGCAACCCCTTTATTTATTTTTAGAACATCAGCGACTTTAAGGGAGGCGGCCGCGTTCTCAATATTATGGTCGCCTGATAAAAAATTCAATTTATACGGAAAGTCAGATTTTGAAAATGTAATTTTTTTGGAGTTAAGTTCCTCATTGATTAGATCGTTGACGTAATTATTAACAATCAAGTAGTCCTCTTTTTTTTGGTAAAGATACGCTGCTTTTTTGTCATAAAAATAATCATCCATGCCCTTGTAATAGTTGAGATGATCGGGATAAAGATTGGTTAAAACGGCAATATGAGGACTGATTTTATCCCTGTGAAACCCCGATAGCGACCAGGACGAAAGCTCAAGGACTACCCAATCTTTTTCACTCAACGATTTAAGATAGCTTATAGTGGAGATCCCCGGAAGACCGCCGCCAAGAAAAACAGGCATGCCGGAGAACTTCAAAATATTAAAGATCATTTGAGTGGTAGTCGATTTACCCCTTGTTCCGGTAACACCGATGATTTTTCCTGGGAAGTGCTTTGCAAAAAATGACACTTCCATTTCGACGGGAATATTACTCTTAATTGCCGCAACAATCTCGGGGATCGACCATAAGACCGAAGGACCTTTTATGATGAAATCTGCTTCAATACAATCGGACAATCTATGCTCTCCCAAACGAAAAGTAATCGGCAGATCCGACAGTCTAATATTAGACTGTAGTAATTTTTCTTTTGGTTTTTTGTCGGTTACCGTCACTATTGCTCCAAGTTCGGCGAAAAATCTTGCTGCCCCTTCGCCGCCTCCTTGAAGACCGAGGCCGACGATAAGTACTTTTTTGTTTCGATACTTCTTCTTTAAATTATCGATAACCCGATCTCCCATGCTTAATTTTACCACGAAAGAGCGTTCTTTTATTGAAAGGCAGAGTCTCTCGAAAAAACTATTTTATCTAAGATTGCAAAAATAACCGATTATAAATCCTTTTCGTCTATACCCAAAAAAATAGCTTTTAACAAAATCTTATAACAAAGCCATTGACAAGAAGAAGAAGAAGAAGAAGAAGAAGTATAATACCCTATAATGTGAAAGTAAGTGAAATAGAGAGTAAAGAGTTTAAAATTTTTGGGAATTTACTAACTCTGATTGCTATTGGTCTTGGCGCCTACGGACTAGGTCATGTCGATGGTGCTATAGCCAACAGTCTACACACAACGGCGACAAACATACCTTTGTTAAATAATCTGCGACATCTGGTTCAAAGCGGTGCAATTGATGAAGCGAGACTTTTATTGTCAGCAAATTCTAGTACATGGTTAACTGTTGGCTTGATAGGGTTTACTTTTGTTAATTTTCCCTTATTTCATAAACCCGATCATCAACCCAAAAAGTACAAGGACAATTGAAATTAGCCAAAGCCTCATCACAATCTTCGGCTCTTCCCAGCCTCTTAACTGTAACCACAGATGAAAAGGGGCGGCCGGAAAAATCTTTTTTTTCAAGAATTTCTTACCTAAAAGCTGAATCAAAGAAGAGGCAATCTCAATCACAAACATCCCGCCGATTATCGGCAGAGCAAAAGCCTTACCTAAAATCAAGCCAACGACGGCAAAGGTCGCACCAAACGATAATGCTCCGGTATCCCCCATCATCACCCTCGCCGGCCATATATTGAAGTACAAAAATGCCAAAAGACCTCCCAGCCAAGCGGCAATGAAAAGCGAAGTTGGAACGTCTAAGATCGTTCTGGATATTACCCAAAAACCCATCAATGCAAATGTAAGAATCCCTGATGCCAAACCGTCCAATCCGTCGGTTATATTGACTGCATTGCTAAAAGCAAGAATAATGAAGGTGGAAATCGGAATATAAAAAACACCCAGATCGAAAACCCCAAAAAATGGAATATGCATAATCTGTATTTTGAGATCGTTAAAGAGCCAAAACGAAACCGTCAAAGATAGTACTAGCTCTATGATAAACTTATGCCTCATCCTCAACCCGAAGAAGTTTGTTTTTGACCAGAGAAAGATTTTGTTAAGATCATCAAAAAGACCTAATAATCCAAACGATATAAATGAAAATAGAATAATTTTGATTTCCGAAGCTATTGAAGGATAGTTTGTTAAAATCTTTTGTCTAAAAAGCCAATATAAAAAAATAAAAATAAAAAAAACGATTGTTGTCGTGACCAGAATCAATATCCCGCCGCCAACAGGGGTGCCTTTCTTTTGCTCATTAAATCGATCAAATATCGGAGTTGGCTTGTCAAAAGCATCTCTTGTTTTTTGATTTGCCCGCTGTAACTTCAGTCGGTATAGAAAATTAATAAAAGGAATTATTAATATAAAGTTGATAAAAAAAGAAGCCATTAATGCAAAAAGATAGATGGATGCCATAAAAAATTATTTAAAATTTAAAAATCTTCGGTAAAAAGATCATCAAGGCGATGGCGGTCGCACCCATCGAATAAATGAGCATTGCCGCTGCGGCAACATCCTTGGCGATCTTGATATCTTCTCGTATTTTACGGTCGATTGCATCCGTTGTCTGTTCAAGACCGGTATTAATTGTCTCAACAACCAGACCTACCGTAATCAAAAAAATTATTAAAAGGAGTTCATAATAATCGATTTTATATATGTAAGCCCCAATCAAAGAAAGAAGAGATAGTAGGAGGTGGATCTTATAGTTTGGTTGGGTTCTAAGTGCCCAAATCATACCATCAAAAGCGTGAATGAACGATATTGAGTGTTTTTTAAACATTGACGATTTTATCTATAAAACTGGCGACTTTTTTTGAATCATGGCGCAATATACTCCGATACAAAACGTCGGCTGAATTCTTTTTGACCGGTCTATTATCAATCATATCACCTTTTATCAGCCGATAATCGTCTTCTTTTAGATCATCAATAACTTTCTCTTCGGAAAACTTCGTATATTGGCTTAATACTTCTTCTGATATCGGCGCATCGTTAATAAGAATATAGTCGGGTTTCCGACCTAAATATCTTTCCAAATCGTTCACGTAGTCACTCGCCTTATAAGCGCTGGTTTGACCCGACTTAGTCATCAGATTCATAATAAAGATAATTTTTGCTTTACTTTGCGAAATCGTTACCGAAATTCGATCGACTAAAAGAACAGGTATAATACTTGTATAAAGATCTCCCGGCCCGATAACAATAAAGTCGGCCTTTTCAAGTGATTTAACGGCTTTCGGATTTGCTTTTCCTTCCGGAGTCAGATACGCTTTTTTTATCCTCGAGGTTTCGTTGTGATTCTCATCAATCAGGACTTCTCCGGTAACTTTTTTACCATTTGAGTATTCGACGGAAAGATGTAGTTTATCCAAGGTTACCGGTATCACTTTGCCTTTTGTTTTTAAAACATAAGTAGCAGTATCTATCGCTTCATCATATGATTTACTGACTTTTTCAAGAGCGGCAAGAAAAATATTGCCGAAATTATGGCCTTTAAAATCCCCTGATTCAAAACGGTATAAGAAAAGTTTTCTCCATAGGAGCGGTGCATCCGATAAAGCAAGAAGACACTGGCGAAGATCACCTGGTGGCAACACTCCGAGTTGATCTCGTAGCTTACCAGTCGATCCACCCGAATCGGTCATCGAAACAACAACCGATATATCCAAAGGATACTTTTTTAGACCCGACAGCACCACAAAAGAACCTGTCCCTCCTCCGATAACGGTTATTTTTTTCATACTTTTAGATTGATATTTTCTTCTCCTCCGTCCAAGAAGGTGTTATCATCGACATCATATTTAACGACTTCCCTCGGGGAGATCCAGGATTTCTTTCCAATCTTGGCGCCCGGGACAATAGTCACATTGACTCCAATCTTGGATTCGTTACCTATCATCACCCCAAGTTTTGACATATTGGTATCTATCTTTTCGTCACCTACGTAAGAGGCGATTGGCTCGCCGTCAAATCGTAGATTGGCAGTCACGGCTTGAGCTCCCATCGTCACCTTATCACCAAGAACCGAATCCCCGACATAGTTGCGGTGAAGGAAAACCCTATTACCTATATAGGATCTGGCAATCTCGGAATACGAACCAATTAAAGAATCCTGACCAATATGACTGTCCCTAACCAACGAAAAATCACCAATAATGCTGTTCTCGCCGATAAAAACAGGGCCGGTAATCTTCACAAAGTCACCTATCCTGGCATTTTTGCCGATTATCACCGGACCGTCTATAATGGCATTTTTAGAAACTACGGCCGATTCATCGATCCGACTATTTTTTATCATTGATAGAAATAGCCTCATCATCGAAAGGATATGCCATGGATACTTGATTGTTTCCCAATATCCGTCATATGGGATTAATTCGCTGTTAATCGGTGAAGATAACAACTCGTTCAGAGCGGTTTCGTAAAGGTTGTCATATTTTGTCTTTGCTTTTTGGATCGATCGAAATAGAATATCCGCATCGGAAAAATAATCCATCATCAATTTAACCATGTTTGACGGCCTCATCTCTTTTCCGGGTTTTTCGATGATCTCGTCAATTTGATTTTTGGTATTGAGCTTAAAGTAACCTCCAGGAAAGTATTCGTTAAGCTTCTTGCCAAAAAAAACGATTTTATTGTTCGGTAGGGGAAACTTTGTAATCCTGTTTATTGACGACATATCCAAAACATCATTTGCGTTAATGACCAGAAGATCGCCTTTTATTAAGTCTTTGACCGACAAAACTGCCCCTGCTTGACCGTCGATGTCTTTTTGGATAATCACCTCTATCTTGCCAATTCTATCTTCATTCTCAATCATCCGTTTTACGGCTATCGCATTTCTTTTATTCACGACTACGGTCACGTTTTCGACGTATTTTGCCAGTTCTCTAATCTGATAAAGAATCAACGGCTTATCTAAGAAATAGAGCAAATTTTTCTCCTCAAACGGCCAAAGTCGACTACTGTCTCCACCAGCCAGTATCAAACCGTTTTTAATTTTTCTCATTATGAAATTCTACCATAAAAAACACTTTATACTCCAATCTTCTTTATCTCTCCTCCCAAACCTCTAACTTTCTCAACAAAACTCTCATACCCTCTCTCAAGAATAGATACTCCGTTTATCACCGACTGGCCGTTTGCTAAAAGTGCCGCCGCCGCCAAGCTTGCCCCGGCTCGAAGATCGGCTATCTTCAGTACGCCGCCATGAAGCTTTATCGGGCCTTCGATCTCAATAGTTTGAGTGTATTTAACACCTTCCTGGTAGTTGAAAAAATAGTACTTTTCGGGGTCGCTTATCTCATTATCAATAAATCTAATTTTTGCACCCAACTTCTCAAGTTCCTTTACATAAGAAAATCGATTTTCAAAAACACGCTCGACAACGACGGACTTGCCCTTCGCTTGAGTCATCAACACCGCCCAGTTGGGCTGCCAATCGGTCATAAATCCCGGGTGTGGACTCGTTTCTATATCAACCGATCTCAAACCTCGATCGGCTCTAAAAATTAAGCCTTTTTGATCGTCAGATACTGTGCCTCCGGCCTTTTCAACTTTATCAATAAAAGATAGAATGCTATCTCTTTTTAGATCGGCAATCAAGATTTCACCAACTGTCGACAGAGACATACAGGCATAAGTTATCGCTTCATTCCTGTCTGTAACTATCCGATAGGGCTCGGTTAACGACAAGCTCTTAACTCCGTTAATTCTAATTGTATCCTTGTCTTTAAATATCTTTGCTCCACCTTTATTTAAAAAATTTATTAAATCATCAATTTCCGGTTCATGAGCGCAGTTTTCCAAAATAATCTTTCCTTTTCCAAAAACAGAAATCATAATCAATAGTTCAGTTCCGGTATGACTGGCTTTATTAAAACAATATTTGCCTTCTGGCCTAGTGACCAACTTTGCCTGATAATAGCCATTCTCAGAATTATAGTCTATGACTATACCTAAGCTTTTCATACCTTCAATAATTCGGTCAATTGGTCTAGCACCAATTCGACAACCTCCTGGATTAGGAACGAAACACTCACTAAACTTGTAAAGAAGCGGAGCAAAAAGCATAAATGACACTCTTATCTTTGAAGCGTGAAGAAGATCCACCTTATTTTTATTTAAACTTCTCGGATCAATCTCAAGAGTATTGTCTTCGATAAATTCAGCTTTAGCACCCAAAGATTTTATAAGATGAAATAGCTCCTCAACATCTTTAATTCTCGGAATATTTTTTAAAGTGACTTTCTCCTCAAACAAGAGTGAAGCAATAATCATCTTCAAGGCAGCATTCTTCGCTCCCGACAACTTAACTTCACCTGACAGTTTTTTACCACCTTCAATAATAAACGAATCGTCCATAAAAAAATTATATGATAATAACTTCTTCTTCCAAGGTCACTCCAAATTTTTCTTTAACTTTATTTTTAATAATACCAATGAGTTTGATCAGATCTTCTCTTTTGCCATCTCCTTTATTAATAATGAAGTTGGCATGAATCGGCGAAACAAAATAATTGCCGACCGAAAAACCTTTTAAACCGACTTTATCGATCATATAACCTGCCGACCGTCCTTGATAATTTTTAAAAAAACACCCCGAAGAAGCAATTCCATAAGGTTGAGTCTTTCGTCGATAGTCAAAAGCAAATTTTGCTCTCTTCATTATTTCCTCTTTACTATCCTTCTTCAAGATGAAGACACCTTCAAGAAGGATTTCTTTTGTCTTTTGTAGGATCGAATGATCATAGTCAAATTCAAAATAAGATTTCCCAACTTTTTTCTCTCTACCTTTTGAATCGATTAAAAATGCATAAACAAGATTGTCGCCGAAATATGTTAACGGTTTTGTCCATTTGGAGTTCATATAGACCGCTCCCCCAACCGTTCCCGGCAGGCCTTGGTGATATTCAAATCCGCTCCAGCCGTTTTGGATAGAACGCGCTATTAATAAAGAAATGGGGAAACCCGACGAAACCGACATCTTGACTTCTTTCTCGTTTCCGTCAATCACTTTAAGATCGACATAAGAATTTTTAACCACCAAGCCGTCCATTCTGGATTTTAAAACAGCAAGATTACTACCACCGCCTAAAATAAAAATATCCAACCGATTATCAAGAGAGTATTTTTTTGCCGCAATTAAATCTTCACGACTTTTCGCTTCAAAAAACAACTCGGCAACAACGTTATTTCTTAAGGTTAGATAATGAGATATATTTTTATTTTTTTGAATAATCATAGTTATTTACCGTCTGATATTTTTTCAATTAATTTATCTTTGAGCTTGTAAACGTCTCCTGCCCCCATAGTAAATAATACCAACTCATCATTTAAGAAACGACCCAACGACCCAAAGAGTACCGCTTCCGAATCGGCAAAAAACAGATTTTTGTAGCCTTTTATCTGGGCGTTTGAGAACGGCTGTTTTTGCTCCGATTCACGTGCCGAAGCAAAAACGGGGAGTATAAAAGATAAGTCGGCGGTTGCCAAACTATCAAAAAACTCTTTAAGAAGAGCTTTTGTTCTGGAAAAGGTGTGAGGTTGAAAAATTACGGCAATTCTTTTCCCGGGAAACCTTAAACGGACGGCACTAATTGTCGCTCTAATCTCATCAGGATGATGAGCATAATCATCGAATAAAGTGATTTTTCCTTTATTAAAGATGAATTCAAATCTTCTCCTGGCTCCTACAAAATCCCTTATCGATTCGACGATTCTCTTTTCTTCAAAGCCCAACTCCAATAGTAACGAGATTACTGCCGTTGCGTTCAAAACATTATGCTTGCCAAACAGCGAGATTTCATAATCGCCCTTTTTACTTTTTGATCCCTGACCATGCCATACTTCAAATTTCGTACCTTTTACATCCGTCCTTAAATTTGATATTCGATAGTCGGCTCCATCTCCAAAACCATAATAAATAATTTTTCGATGACTATCCGAACTCGGATAGTTCCGTAGGTTGATATCATCATAATTTAAGATCAGATTTCTTCCTTCAAAGAACTTCTTAAATACCTCCTTTGTTTCGTTGATGTTATGATAAATATCAGGGTGATCAAAGCCGATATTTGTACAGATAATCCAATCGGGGTGTAGATCAAAAAACTTCGGTGTCTTATCTCTTGGAGGATCGACACCATACTCGTCCGCCTCAACAACAAAATACTTTTTTCCTAGATAATCTCCTCCCTGGAAACCGGAAAAATATGGGGTTCCGACCACATAAGAACACTCTTCCTTCAACCTTATTAAAGCAAAAGAGAGTAACGATGAAGTCGTCGTCTTTCCATGACAGCCGGCTACGGCAATCTTAACCTCATATCCTTTCATTAACCTACCAATAAGCTTGCTTTGGGAAATTGTTTCAACTCCTCTTTTTACCGCCTCTTTAAATAAACCGTTGCTTTCTCCTCCATGGGCTGCAGAAAAAACAAACAAATCAACCTTATCGTCAATAAGGCTTTTATCAAAACCGCTTTTCCAGAATATTCCGTTATCTTTTAGTAATCTGTCGGTGATAAACTCTTCTTCGACATCACAACCGGTGACCTCAATACCCATCTTTTTAAGAATAACCGCCAGATTGGCCATCGCTACCCCTTTTATTCCCAGAAAAAACACTTTCTTATATTTCAACAACATGATGCTCTAATTATACTATTTTCGAGGTCAATCTTCTGCTGATAACGGATTTTAAGCAATTTTGAAGAAAGGATAGAATTCTATTTAACCTTCATAATAAAACTAAACATCTCCCCTTTTGAAAGATCATGATCCCTTCTGAAAGAAAAGAACCTCTCACTGTCACATTTCGTACAAAATGGAAAAAAATCAATATTTTCTTTTTTGACTCCCTTTTCAACAAGCAGCAGATAGTTTAATTTAGTTAAATTCAAAAACCACCGACCGGCAACTCTCTGAACTATCTCCTTAGAATATCTGTCAAACTCCTCCATAAAAGAATAATAACGATCTTCGTCAATGTCGTAACAACATGATCCAACACATGGTCCGATAACAACTTTAATGTCGGCAACTCGACTTCCCATATCAATCATCTTTACGATCATTTTTTGCACCATTTTCTTAATACTTCCTCGCCAACCCTGATGAGAAATACCAATTAATTCTTTATTTTCATCACAGTAAATTATTGGGCAACAGTCTGCCGTAACGACAGCCAACACCGTACCAGGTTCGTTTGTTATCAAACCGTCGGTATCTTCTATCTTTAATATCTTTTCCACTCCTCTAGGCTCGATGACTTCAATATTTGTTGAATGAATCTGTTCGGGAATTATTAAGCGATTGATGTTAATTTTGTTTGTAGAAAAGTGGTTTAATATATTTACAATATGCTTCTGTCCAAAACCCAAAGATTTTGTCCCAAAACCAAAAAGAATATTGTCCTTTTTTATCAAGGATGAAGTAAATATCTTCTGTACCGGCTCATAGACGATCATAGCGACAACGCCTTGGAAATCGCTTCGTTCTCATTCCAAGGAAACTCCGTATGCCCTCGACAGATGCTTTTTTCGTGCGATTTACCAGTTACAACAACAATATCTTCTTTTTTTGCTATCGATAACCCTTTCCGAATTGCTCTCTCCCGATCGATAATAACCTCAAAGGGTTTGTTTTTCAAAATTCCTGATGAAATCTGTTGACAAATTAAATTTGGATCCTCGGTCCGATAATCTTCTTCGGTCAAGATGATGTAGTCGGAAAAACGGCTACTGGCTTTCCCCATTAACGGTCTTTTAGTCCGATCTCTCAAACCCGCCGATCCGAATATGTGTATCAGCCTTCCCTTATTTTTTAGATATTTCTTTCTGATAGATGGAAGCAGATTTAAAAAAGCGTTTGGCGTATGGGCAAAGTCAATAATAACCTTGAAATTTTTATCATAGATTAATTCGAATCTACCTTTTGGAAGAATAAATTTGGTCATTGATCCAAAAATCTCCTTATCCGTTAAACCCACAGCTCGACAGACCGTATAGGCGGCTGCGTAGTTATACCTATTGTATTCGGCAACATCTTTGAATTGAGTACTTATCCGCTTTAAATTGGCTCCATAATCGATACTTTTCCGTTTCGTTTTACCGGATAAAAATCGATAAGATTCATCGGCCTTATTCAAAACGGCTTTTTTGGCTAATACAAGC
>MWSR01000013.1 GCA_002050095.1 Microgenomates bacterium UTCPR1 | reverse complement strand
TTAACTTTGAATTTTTAATTTAAAATTTCAATTTTGAATTTTTAATTTATAATTATCTATCCACCCTCCGATTCGGAGGGCAAGCTAATCTCCTATCTCCTGTGACCAATCAGCAGCACATCTCTTTCAATTGAAAATTTCAATTCGCATCTATATAATGTATAGATTATGTCAGACAACAACAAAAAAGTAGAGGAGCTCTTCAAAGCCGGCGCCCATCTTGGTCACAAAAGCAACAAAATTCATCCGAAGGCAAAAAAATATATCTATACTATGGATCAAGGGACATCTATTATTGATCTCACCAAGACCGCCGACCTACTCGAAAAAGCAAAGGCCTTTATTGAATCTCTGGCAAAAGAAAACAAAAAACTACTGATCGTTATGACGAAAAGGGTCTCCGCCAACTTTGTCAACGAGATCGCCAAAGCCAACGATATTTCCCATATCACCGTCAAATGGCCGGCCGGCCTTCTTACCAACTTCGATATGATCATCAAGAATGCCAAAAAGCTCAATAAGATGAAGGAAGACAAAGAATCGGGAGCCTGGAACAAATTTGTCAAACACGAACAGATGAAACTTCAAAAAGAGATAAACAAACTGGAGAAATTTTATGGTGGTATTTCAAAACTCGATAAAAAACCCGACGCTTTATTCGTAGTTGATATTAAAAAAGAAAAAAATGCCGTTAAAGAAGCCAAGGAAACGGGGATTCCGGTCGTCGCTGTTGTCGACACCAACGTTGATCCGGAAAATGTTACCTATCAGATACCGGGAAACGACGATGCCGCGACATCCATTGATTTCTTCATTCAAGAGATAGTCGATGCCTACACCCGTCAAAAAGGTAAGGAGTCGACTGTCAAAACCAAGGCGAAGACAAAGGTAAAATCAAAATCACAGGACTGATCTCCTGTCCAAAAATTATTTTCAATATGTACGATATAAAAAAATTAAAACAGCTTCGTGAAGAGACGGGTGTTTCGTTTTCTCTCTGTAAAAAAGCCCTCGAAGAGTCAAGTAATGATCTTGATAAAGCAAAAAAACTTCTTAATAAATGGGGAGCCGCCAAAGCCAAAGACAAGGCAGATCGAAAGACCGGAGAAGGAGCAGTTTTTTCCTATATCCATCACAATAAAAAAGTCGCTTCCCTTGTCGAGCTTCTTTGCGAGACCGACTTCGTCGCCGGCAACAAAGAATTCCAGGCCCTCGGTCAAGAAATCGCTATGCAGGTCGCATCGTTGAATCCGGAAAACGTCGATGAGTTGCTCACCCAGGACTACATCAGGGATCCGTCTAAAAAAATCAGCGATCTTCTCAAAGATGCTGTTCTAAAATTTGGTGAAAATATCAAGATCGGAAGGATTATCTTCTGGCGCGTCTGAATCTCCGTCAACCCGTTAACACGCAACTTTATAACTTTATAACTTATAACTTGTAACTTGTAGCATGTAACACGAAACATGTAACATTTGCCATCTTTTAACTTTTTACTTTCAATTTTTAATTTTTAATTTTGAATTTGGTAATATATAATATAATTCATTATGCCATCGATCACCGATTACAAAACCAAGTGCCAAAACGTCATCGCCTCTCTAAAAGAAGACCTAAAATCAATCCGGACCGGGCGGGCCACTCCTTCCCTTATCGAAAATATCGTTGTTGAGGCCTACGGCGGCTCGACAAAGCTTCGACTGACCGAGCTTGCCACCATCACCACCGAAGGCCCGACCGCTCTTGTCATCGCCCCCTTCGATCCTTCAATCCTGTCCGATATCGAAAAAGCAATTCTCAAGTCGCCGCTCGGTCTTTCACCGGCCGTTCAGGGAAATCGGATTATCATCAAAATCCCGCCTCTCTCGACCGAGCAGCGGGAAAAGTTCATAAAAATCGCCTCATCCAAAGTTGAAGAGAAACGAAATCAGCTAAGAGGCCTTCGCGACGAAGTCCGCAAATCAATCAAAACTTCCTTTGAAAAGAAAGAGATATCCGAAGACGAAAAATACCGTTTCGAAAAAGAAGTCGATACCGTCTCCCAGCAGCAAATGGCGGAAATCGAAACAATCAAAGAAAAAAAGGAAGCCGAGATCATTCAGGTCTAAACAACAAAATATCCTCTTAATTTTTTTATTGAAGACGATATAATATACAAATGAGCCTTGTCATATTTATTCTTATTCTCGGAATCTTGGTTTTAATCCATGAGTTTGGCCATTTCATTGTTGCCAAAAAAAATAACGTTAAAGTTGAGGAATTCGGTTTTGGTTTACCGCCTCGGATATTCGGCATAAAAAAAGGGGAAACCCTCTATAGCATCAACTTAATTCCCCTTGGCGGTTTTGTCAAACTTTTTGGTGAAGAATACGCCGAGATCGATCCCAAGGATAACAAAAAAGATAAAAACAGGGCATTCATCTACAAAAAACCATGGCAAAAAGCGCTTATCATCGCCGCCGGAGTTTTTATGAATCTGTTTTTAGGTGTTGGTATTTTTTATTTCACTCTGTCAACCAATAATTTCCGTTCCGAACCGATGCCGGTATTTATGCCGATAGACTTCAAGTACGGTACTCAGGAAAAACAGGTTATCATCGCGGGAGTCAATCGAGATTCTCCGGCCCGTAAAGCCAAAATCCGGGTTGAAGATGTCGTCCTCGGCTACAAAAGTGGTGACAACGATTGGCAGTCAATCAAATCGGCATCCGAATTCGTTAATCTGATTAAAAATACAAAAGATTCTCCTATCTCTTTCCATCTTCAAAACAACAAAAATGGCGACACCAAGACCGTCACAATAATCCCTATTTTTGAAAAAGATCTAAACCGCTATATCATCGGAGTTAACCTTGCCGATGTCGTTTCGATAAAATATCAAACTCCAACCGAAAAATTGCTTTCGGGATTCTATCATTCCTATAATCTTATCGACTACAATTTCAAGGTCATCTCCAAACTATTTTCAACCGCGGTCAAAGAAAAGGACGTTTCAACCGTCTCCCACGCTTTTTCGGGACCGATCGGTATTTTCGCCGTCATCGAAGACACCGTCAAGTCGTCCGGGAAAAAGCTTGTTACCAACCTTCTCAATATCACCGGTCTTCTTAGTCTCTCTCTGGCGATGATGAATATTCTGCCGTTCCCTGCTCTCGACGGGGGAAGGATGATATTTGTCATCTATGAATGGGTCGCCAAAAGGCGGCCAAATAAGGACATCGAAAGAACGGTCAATTTTGTCGGCTTCGTTATCTTGATTTTATTGGGTGTTCTCGTTTCGATAAACGATATTGTCAAATTTTTTTAAATCTGTTAGTATAGCATATGGGTAAC
>MWSR01000042.1 GCA_002050095.1 Microgenomates bacterium UTCPR1 | reverse complement strand
AATAGTAATAAATAATTTTTAATAAATAATCTAATAAATAATAGATAATAATTAATGGAGTATCCCACTAATCACTAATCACTATTTTTTCCTTGCCTTGCTGTTTCCGTTGATATAATAATGTCATTAAATCAGAAACAATAAGCATATGAGAATCAAAACCCTAAAATCGTTGGAGCAACTTCTGTTTTTTACCAAGGAAAACCTTAGGTTGCTTGAAAAAAACGAAAATACTCTTTCCTCCAATCTCCGATATTGGAAAAAAAACGGTACCGTAATTCAAATCAAGAAAGGGAAGTACATATTAAAGTCCCAATTTGACAGGGTAGAGAACAAAGACGACTATATGGAATTCATTGCCAACAAGCTCTACGAACCTTCATATATTTCCGGTGAATATGTGATGGATAAATTCAATTTACTTACGGAAGCGGTCTACGGCATCAGTTGCGTCACAACCAAGAAAACCAAGTTGTTCACCAACCCTCTTGGTCAATTTAAATACTATTCGCTAACCCCCCGTCTTTTTACCGGTTATGAAGTAAAAAAATTCTCTTCGGCAACTATTAGATTGGCAAAGAAATCTAAAGCCCTTTTTGATTTTCTGTATCTGCGCTTTCACAAAAATGCCCCAATATCCAAAATCGCTGTGGAAGAATTAAGATTAAACTGGGAAAATCTTAGTAAAAATGAGTTTGAAGAAGTGAAAAAGTACTCAAAAGTAGCCGGTAACAAAAGAGTTATCGGGTTAATTAACCTCATTGGAAAAATGTACTATGATTAAAAACGATCTGCAACAACTGGTTCTGGAAGGTAAATCCAAAGGATTAAGAAACGTCATCATCAAAAATATCCTCAAGGAATATATTCAATATCTCGTCCTTTCTCTCATCTACAACCAAAAAAATATGAAGAATCTTATCTTTAAAGGAGGTTCTTGTTTGAGAATCTGTTACGACATCCCGCGTCTTTCGGAAGACTTGGACTTCGATTACAACCCTGCGACAGTCGGCAATAACCCGTTGATTGAGTTAAACCGGTATTTAACAAAAGAGATTAAGGAAAAATACTATCCCGATCTGGAAATAAAAATTCAGGGAAGCACCAGATTGTATCTGAAATTTCCTTTTCTCAAGGATTTGGGGTTGGCCGACGGCTCCGAGAGCAACAAACTCTACGTAAAAGTGGAAACAACAAATCGCCTTAGTTCGTTTGCAAATTTCGAAATGACCCCGGTCTCAAAGTACGGATTTAATTTTATTGCAAATCATTATGATCTACCGACCCTTATGAGTGGCAAAATCGAAGCCTTGCTTTTCAGAATCTGGTATAAAGAAGGTAAAACGGAAAAGATCGATATCAAAGGCCGCGATTTTTATGATCTATTTTGGTTTTTACAAAAAGGCATCGAACCCAACTGGAGAATGCTCAAAAAATCGGCCGGTATAAAAAATTTCGCCGACTTGAAAAAATTATTATTAAAAAGGGTTGCTAAAGTTGTCACCCCGCAAAAACTGTCTTATGATCTAAGTAATTTTATTAATGATGAACAGTTTGTAAACGATTTCTCTAAAAACTATCTTTCGTTAATAAAAAAATATCTTTAACCTGCAACACGTACCATATAACACATAACATGCAACATCTGGCATCCGCCCTCCGATTCGGAGGGCAAGCCATCCCCCTGCCACCTGCGACCAGCCACCATTCACCAACCACTATTTTCTTCCTGTATACTATTTCCAATGAGCAAGCCGCTTACGTTCCCGGTCTTTCTTCTTCTTGTCGTTTCTTTATCGTTCAATGCCTTCTTTGTCTTTGATACTTTCAAAAAAAATACTGTTGCCGAAGTCGTCGACGGCGATACTTTTCAACTGGTCTCGGGAAAAAGAGTCAGACTTATCGGTGTTGATGCTCCCGAATATGATCGCTGTGGCGGAAAAGAGGCGCGGCGTCGCTTGACCGAGCTGATTTTGAACAAGGTGGTTTTTTTGAAGGAGGAGAAAAATGAGACATTCGGCCGATCTTTGGCACTTGTCTATCAGGGCAATCGACTGATAAACAAAATTATTCTCGAAGAAGGGTGGGGGAGGACCGACTACCGAAAAAACTCCCAAAGAGATGCCCTGACCTCCGCCTTCCACAAAGCCCAAGAAAACAAGCTTGGCATCTGGAGCTCGCTTTGTCGGGCGCCATCGGGCCAACAGTCGCAAGAAGTCGGAGAGAACGGCTGCCTTATCAAAGGCAACATCGATAAAAATACGTACAAAAAATACTACCATCTCCCCGGTTGTCGCCAGTACAATCAGATCGTTATTGAAAAGGACATCGGCGAAAGATATTTCTGTACCGAAAGCGAGGCCTCCGCCGCCGGCTTCACCAAAGCCTCCTCCTGCCCATAACCACCTGTCTTACCCGTAAAAAAAATTTTCGATAAGCATTTTCAACTAAAGATAGAATGGGAAGGGAACCAACTCCCGATGAGTTTAATGAGGCATTACTTGATTTTACCTGTTTTGTTGCGGAAAGAGAAGCTGAAAGGATAGGTAAGAAAAAATTTAAACCGAAACGCCACCCCCACGGCACTCGTACTCATGAAAGAATTGCAGATATAATATTTAGAAAATAATCGATATTTGGAGCCAAAATTCGGGATCCAGTCCCCAGAACTCACTGCCCCAAAAAGGACTTACAATAATCGATAATAAGAAATAACAAAGGCCCTTGCCTTTTCCCAACCAACGTCTATAATTATTACATTGTTAGTAATTCCAAAATACTATGTTTAATCCATTAGGCGGTTTAGGAGATTTACAAAAATTGCAGCAACAGGCAAAGCAGATGCAGGAGGCTCTTCAGAAAGAGCAGGTTGTCATCGATCAAAACGGTGTTAAAGTCACCTTGAGAGGTGATCAGGTTATCGAATCAATCGAGGTCGACGGCATTATCGAAAATAGGATTGCCGACGCCGTAAACGCCGCCGTTAAAAAAACGCAAGAGCTGGCCGCCCGCAAACTTATTGAAATCTCAAGCCAACAAAAGTAAACTAATACAATGGTAAAACTATTTTCAGGATCGGCCAACCCTGAACTCTCCGAAGAGGTTGCCGGTATTTTGGGAATACCACTTGCTAAATCTGAAGTCGTCCGTTTTGGAAACTCCGAAGTCAAAGTTTCAATCAAAGAAAAAGTCAAAGACGCAACTTGTGTTGTCATTCAACCGACTTCAAACCCAACCGACACCAATCTGATGGAGCTTTTCTTTTTTGCCGACGCTCTAAAAAGAAGCGGTGCCAAAGAAATAATTGCCGTCATCCCTTATTTTGGATACGCAAGACAGAATCGGGAGCATCTTCCGGGGGAGTCGGTTTCGGTCAACGTCGTCATTAGATTTATCGAGGCCGCCGGATATGATGCCGTCTATACGCTGACTCTTCACGATGAAGGCACCGAAGGAATCTTTTCCGTTACTTTTAAAAATATCAATGCTTTTAAAATCCTTGGAAAGGAAGTCTATAACTACCTGACAAAGGAAGGGGAGGGAAGACCCAAGCCCGACTCGGCCGTAATCGTCTCGCCCGATCAAGGAGGAGTGGAAAGAGCCCAGGTCTTTGCCGAGCATTTTTTCCACACCGGCAATATCGACATCGCCGTCATTGAAAAAAGAAGAAACCTGGAAAAAATTCATCAATCAAAGGCTCTCAATCTCTATGGCGACGTCAAAGACAAAGTCTGCATCATCGTCGATGATATCATCACTTCGGGAGGAACACTCATTCACGCCGCCGAGCTTTGCCTCAAAAAAGGAGCCAAAAGAGTCATCGCCTGTATCGTCCACCACGATTTTTCCCCGACGGCGCCACAGGTTTTGTCTTCGGAAAAAAATCCTATAGAAAAAATCTTTACCGCCAACACGATTGCACTAAAACCGGAGCAAAGGTTTCCGTCGTTGGTCGAAGTTTCAATCGCCCCGCTTATCGCCGCCGAGCTTCAAAAAGAACTCTCGATCTAACCCGTTAACCCGCAACTTTTAACTTGTAACTTGTAACTTATAACTTGTAACTTTATAACTTTATAACTTATAACTTGTAACTTGTAGCATGTAACACGAAACATGTAACATTTGCCATCTTTTAACTTTTTACTTTCAATTTTTAATTTTGAATTTCAATTTTTAATTTTTAATTTTGAATTTTGAATTTTTAAGGATCCAGTCCAAGATTTTCCGGCGCTCCTTATACCTTCCCCCACCTTCCCACGGCTTTTTCCTATCATCCAAATCTTGAAATAAGTCATTAAGTGATGGATAAAGTCAACTACAACCTATTCCTTCCCTCGATCGCTTTCTTAAGAGTCATATAGTCGGCGTATTCCAAATTGGCCCCAATCGGCAACCCATAGGCTAATCTGGTAATCTTGATTTTCGGATCAAGTTTCTCAATTCTGTCTTTGATAAACATCGCCGTTGCCTCACCTTCCATATCGGGATTGGTTGCCAGGATTACCTCCTTTATCTCTCCTTTATGATTTTTTATCCTCACTTCAAGGTCGGCAATCCGAATATCCTCGGGGCCGATATGGTTTAAGGGGTCAATCTTACCGTGAAGGATATGATAGATCCCGCTATAGATGTTTCCCGTCTCAAAAGACAAAAGATCAAGGACCGTCTCAACCACCGTCACTACCGAACGATCACGTTTTTCATCTCGGCAGATCTCGCAAAGTTCATCTTCGGTCAGATTAAAACAATTTTTACATAACTTCGTCTTTGTCTTAAGATCCGATATATCTTCGGCAAAGTTCTTTAGATCCTCGTCGGGCAATCTCAAAAGGTAAAAAGCCAGACGGTTGGCAGTTTTCTCACCAACACCGGGAAGCCTTTCTAAGAACAACGAAATTCTTTTTAGATTATTTGGAAGTGACGCCATAAAAAATAGTACTAATTAACTTTCAATTTTGAATTTTTAATTTCAATTTTGAATTTTTAATTTTGAATTTTTAATTTAGTATTATCTATCCGCCCTCCGATTCGG
>MWSR01000014.1 GCA_002050095.1 Microgenomates bacterium UTCPR1 | reverse complement strand
GTCATCCCGACGAAAGTCGGGATCCAGTCATAGGACTACCAGCGCTAAAGAGGATTAATAGTAATAAATAATTTTTAATAAATAATATGTAATAATTAGTAGTATTATGTTACGGTATTCCAAATTTTTCCTCATCTTTTTCCTCCTTGTCTTTATCGTCAAATCGCTCCTCACTATGTCTTCCGTCCCTCTTCACGACTTCGACGAAGCCAACCGCTCCGAGGCCGCCCGCAATATGAAAAAGTATTCTTTTTTTCTCGCTCCGCTGATCGGCAGCCCTTTTGAAAAAGGCTTCAATCTCAAAATACCCGCCAAATCAAACCCCCTTCTTTCCCTAAACTATCATCTCGAACGGCCACCCCTTTATTACCTGTCGATGATTGCATCAACTTCGCTTTTAGGTGAAAATGAGTTTGCTTTTCGCCTGCCGTCTTTTATCTTTGGTGTCGCTGTCGTTCTGATCTTCTTTGTTCTTGGATGGAGTCTTTTTCCGTCTTTGGCGATTCTGACTTCATCCGATTGGTGGCTTTCGTCTCAATCGGCGCTTATGGATACCGCCCTGTCTTTTTTCCTTTTTCTATCTTTTCTTTTTCTTGTCGATTTTCTGAAAAGCCGTCGTGCCGTCCGTCTCATCTTTTCCGGAGCCTTTCTCGGGTTGGCGATCTTAAGTAAAGGCCAGCCTGCCGTTGTCTTTATCTTTCCGCTTATCTTTCTTATCGTCACAAGGAGATTATCCTTTAAGGAGCTGGTTATTTTTTCTTTATCCGCCGGAGTAGTCCTTCTTTCCGAAGCCGTACCGCTTATTGGTAAATTCGGCGTCCATAAGCTTTTCTATACTCTTTCCGATTTTTCATCAAGAAGGACGGTTGTTGCCGATCCGACCCAATCTGCCCCTTTTTTCTGGTACTTTCGCTGGTGGCTGGGTTCTTTTCGGATTGGCTTGATTCTGTTTCTTACTCTTTTTCTTTCCGATCTGAAGACCCGCAATTTTAGTTTGCCCAAACTCCTTTCTCTCTCCTACATCGTCCCGTCTTTTGTCTTATTTTCCGTTTCAAAAAACAAAGTCTGGTGGTATGTCCTTCCGTTGATTCCCGTCGTCTGCTACTACATCTTTCTTTCGGTAAAAAAAGAAAAGTGGCTTAACCTTTCCGTCATCACTTTCATTTCCGCCGTTCCCGTCTTTGCTGCTTCGTCAAATAAAGTTGTTCTCCTATGGGGAGTCGTTTCGCTTGCCGTTTCCTATTTCGTCTATAACCTAAAATTAAATCTTAAAAATTCTTTTGCAACAACTGCTATATTTTTTTCGTTAATTTTTTCTCTGTCGATTTTCTTCTATTTCTTTCCCGTAATCCAACCGACCTTTCCCGAGACCAAAGAGATAGGGGAGTACTTTCAAAAGTTGCCCCAGCCGAAGTGTCTTTTCGTTCTTAATATGCCTTATGAAGCGATCCTTTTTTATTCAAAGGCCGAAGCCGTCGAGTACTTTGGTAAAAAGCCGTTGCTAAAGGGTTGCGCAAACTACCTCATCACTCCCGATAGAAAACCGGAGCTTAAGCTTCTTCATCGATCCAACCGCCTCTTCCTCTACCGCCTCTCCGCCACAACCCGTTAACACGCAACTTTTAACTTGTAACTTGTAACTTTATAACTTTATAACTTGCAACTTGTAGCATGTAACACGAAACATGTAACATTTGAATTTTAAATTTCAATTTTTAATTTTGAATTTTTAATTTAGAATTATCTATCCGCCATCCTTTCTTCTCCCGTCATCGCTTTTGGCTCCCGACTTTGTATAATATACAAATGTCAAAACGATTCGAAGCTATTATCTTCGCCCTCGTCTTCATCCTTGGCCTGATTCTCTCCGTCTTCGTTCCGCCTTTCCAAAAACCCGACGAGTTCGTTCATTTCTACAAAGCCGAGACATTAAGTAACGGAAAAATATTCTGCTCAAAAACGAAGACCAACTATGGATACATCCAAAAACAGTTTGTTCAGATGAGGAGTTCTATCGACGTCCTATCAATTCCTTTTCATTACGGCGGAAAATTTCTCTACAAATCCTATCTGAAATCACCGTTCTCGACCCCCGAAGGTCGGGGAGTGACGAAGATTAGTGTCGACGAGTACTGCTCCTTTCCGACATTTTCCTACATTCCTCAAGCACTGGGATTGAAAATGGCTCAAATTCTTCATCTCAACGAGTATTTTTCCTTCTTTGCCGGTCGCCTGGCTATTTTTCTTCTTTCCTTTGTCTGGTTTTTATACCTATACAAATACTCTCAAAAGAGCCTTAAATTTTTTTTGCTTTTTACCTATGCTCTCCCGATGACCCTCTATCAACTGGGAGCTTATAGCTATGATTCGGTCAATATAATGCTTGGTCTGTCGCTATTTGTTTATTTAACAAATCTCATCGCTAAAAAGAAGATATCGCAGATCGATCTTGCCAAACTCGGTGCCTTATTCTTATTGTTTCTTTTAAGCAAGCCCGGGGGCTATGAGCCATTTGTTCTTTTCATATTCCTGATTCCACTCTCTAAATTATCAAAATCCAAAATCGGATATCTTGCCAAAACTATCTCTTTTATATTAATTGTCGCGCTTGTCTATGTGATAGTAAGACCTCCTTCGTCGCAGTCATTAACTTCCGGTCTTGATATCGTCACCCGCAACCCTTCCCTGCAACTCAAAAATATCCTAACCTATCCAATAAACTATGTCTTTATGCTTTTTAATACCTTCAAATCCTTAGGAGAGTTCTATCTTAGAAGTCTTATCGGAAAGCTCGGCTGGCTTGACTATGACCTTGAATACTACCTCTACTACGGCTTTGTTGGACTTTTCTTTTTTATCGTTGCAAAAACAGAACTGCCAAAAGATATCAGATTGTCTACTTCACGGATAGTATTTTTTTTCATTAGTGTTTTAGGGTTTCTGGCGCTTATTACTACTATCTTCTATCTTGCCTGGACGCCTGTCGGATACGATTACGCAAGCGGCTCTCAAGGAAGGTATTTCATTACTTTAATCCCGTTTATTTTACTGGGATTAATTAGTATTAAATACAACAAAAAGCTTACTCAATTTCTAATCATTATAGGTATTCTATCAATTATATTTTCCATAACGGAGAGTACCTATAAGCGATATTTTGACTATTCCGAGCTTTACTCCGACATTAAGCAGTTAGATGTTTATGACAAGAGTAAATTTAGATTGTATAAGATAACAAACGCTATGCCAATCAAACAGGTAGTAAAACTACAAAATGGTAAAAAATTTGCCGCGATTAATTTTTATCTAAGAAATCTCGACGGAAAAGTTGTCGATCCGTATATTGTCGAAGTGATGGATATGAGTTGCAAAAAAGTGTTGCAAACCAAGTTCGTTAATCTTAGTGAGGTAGGTAACGGGCAGTATCTGATGAAAATTAATAGGATAAGTGCAAACAAAACTCCTTCGGTCTGTATATCTCTTCGCCCCTTTGACAAGCTCAAACACCGACCACTCGAAACCTACACGGAAAACGGTTCTCCCGTTTTATTACCGGTGTATTTGAGGTAAAAAGCTTGTAGCTCTGTCACCCCCTGCCTTTTTCTGTCATCCCTCGTCTTTCCTCGTCATCCCG
>MWSR01000048.1 GCA_002050095.1 Microgenomates bacterium UTCPR1 | reverse complement strand
GTGACTTACATTCGTCAAGATACCATACTCATATTGAACGCCCCAAACACGGTTCTGGTTCAATGCATGTGAAGTTGTTTCCAAGATAAAAAATTCGTCCCCGTTTTCAACCGCCTGTCTTAGATATCTTTGGATAGCGAAAGGAGAGGGGGTCGTAACATGAAATCCGATATCATATTTCTCATTGCCGATTTGAGCATAAACCGAAGATATAAAAGAAACTTTTTTATTTGCAGACTGCAAAATATGGGCGATTAAATGTGTCGTTGTTGTTTTACCATCGGTGCCACTGACTCCAATCACTTTTATCTTCCTCGATGGAAAGCCATAAATGACATTGGCAATAACGGCCTGAAACAAGTGGTATATATTTTTAAGTTGTTGAAACATAATATTTTAGTTCGGCGTAATGCCATAGTATACAATAAGATCTTTGGCGACTTCAAAAAAAACAGGCGCGGCAGTTTCCGACCCCCACTGTGATGTCTTTGGCTCCTTAAACATTACCAAGACGATAAATTCAGGTTTATCGGCAGGTAGAAAACCAATAAATGACGCATTCGTTTTTGAAGGATCATAATGTCCCTGAATGGCGACTTGTGCCGTCCCCGTCTTTCCACCTATTTTAATATCTTTTGGTCGATCCCATTTAACTTCGGCATTTTCAACCGTCGACACAAGCATCTTTTTAACTACTTCTGAAGTGGTCTTTGAAAAGATCTTTCTCTCTATCTTTGGTTGTATCTTGATCTCGCCTTTTTTAGACAAAATTTTTTCTACTACATACGGTTTCATCAAATTACCTCCGTTTATCAGGCTGGCAAAAGCTCTTATCATTTGAATCGGTGTAACGGCAATTCCCTGACCAAATGTAGCGGTTGAATAGTCGATTGGGTACCAATCCGACTTTGGTTTGATATAGCCAGAAACCTCACCTTGAAGATCAATTCCCGTTATCTTCCCAAAACCAAACTTATCCATATACCTGTAAATATTTTCTCTCCCCAGCTTTTCTCCAATGTAAACCATCCCGACATTTGACGATTTCTCAAGGATCCTTGTCATGGTGATTTCCCCTTCATATTTTTCGTCCCACGTTTTTATTTGATATTCTCCTATCTTAATCGGGCCTTCCTCGTTATAGGTATCTTGCGGTCTAATCTTTTTTTCCTGAATGGCGGCACCTACGATCAGCGGCTTAAAAATAGAACCCGGCTCATAGACTTCGGAAACTACGGGATTCTTAAAAAAGCTTTCGGTAAATGAATAATATTGATCGAGATCGTAATCGGGTAGGCATACCAACGATAAAATTGCCATTGTATTTGGATTTGCTACGATAATACATCCTTGCTTGGCACGATATCTTTCAAGTCCTTCCGATATTCTTTTTTTTGAAATTTCCTGTATGGTCTTGTCGATTGTCAGAACGAGATCACGACCGTTTTCGGCACTGACCTTATTTTGAACGCCGACAAAGATAGGTCTTCCAAAAAGGTCTCGCTCGGAATCAAGGACTCCTGGTAGGCCCGTTAGGTCAAGATTATAGAAACCTTCTATTCCAAAATAGCCAAGGTCGTCGCCATCGGCTTTCTTTCCGACAAAACCAAGTAAGTGAGCCGACAAGGATGCTTCGGGATAGTAACGCTTCATCTGCGGTTGGAAGCCGACTCCTTCAATCTTTAGACTTTCTATTTCAGCCTTCTTTTCTTCACTAACTCGAGAAGTAATCGAGATCCAATCTTTATTCATATCTATCCTCGCCTCCATTGAGGCTTCCTCAATTTTTAGTGTTTTACTAAGACTTTCAATTAATTTTTCTTTATTTTCTATTTTTTTAGGCTCCAAATATAGTAAATAGTTGTTTTGATTTAAAACCAGGGGGGTCATATTCGTGTCATAGATTTTTCCTCTTTCCGGGTTAATTTTTCTTGATTTAAGATATAAACCGTTGTCAATAGAAACCGGTGTAAATATCTGAAGATAGAAAAGTCTTGCTATAATCAAGGCGTAGATCAATAGAAAGCCGACAAACAGAAGCTTTGTTTTCATTTATTTGGAACAAAAGCATAAGTAACCTTCTCTAAAAATTCCGGTTGAGCCTTTTTTGTAAAATCAAGTTTTATCGCAATTTTTCTGGCATACGAAAGCGAGCCCAGTCTGGACAAATCTTTTTCGAGTCCGATATTCTTTCTGTGTATTTGGTCTATCTTTGCTTCGTATAAGGTAATTTCGTCTCCCAATCTAATAGTCGAATAAAGGATTAATAGATTAATAAATATCAAAGATATCAAAGTTATTCCTATCAGTAAATTAAAATATTTTTTCATATTATTACCACTCTTAATTTGGCGCTTCTCTCAAACTTTCTAACGCCTCTGATTGGTTTTTTATCTAATTGGGTTAATTTATTTTCCTTAATAAAATTTTTAATAACTCTATCTTCAAGCGAATGAAAGCTAATTATCGCCAATCTTCCTCCCGGCTTTAGAACTTTCAACGAACCTTTTAACCCTTCTTTCAGGTTTTTAAATTCGTTATTTGCTTCTATCCTCAATGCCTGAAATACTCGAGCATACGTCCTTTTTGCCGGATGGCCAACGGCACGATCAATAGCACCGACAAGGTCGGCAACCGTTTCCATCTTTCTTTGCGCTTTGATCGAGACGGCTATTTCTTTCGACTTTAGCTCTTCAGAATTTTTGGATAAAGCTTGATATAGCTCTTCTATGCTTAAACTCTTGATAATTTCTTTAACTGTAGGGCCACTTCTATCGTCTATTCTCATATCCAATCTTTCTTCTTTGTTAAAATAAGAGAAACCGCGCCCCGAATCAGATAACTGACACATTGATAGACCCAAATCCAGGACAATGCCGTCAACGGGGAAAAAATTATTTTCTTTGGCGATCTTCTCAACGTCGGCAAAATTCCCACATACTAAACCAATATTTGGCAAACTAACTTTACCTCTACTTATCTGATCTTGATCTAAGTCAATTCCCAATACGATGCCTCCCAAATCCGAAATCGCCTTACTATATCCACCTTCGCCAAAGGTCGCATCTATGTATCTGCCTCCTCGTTTTATATTTAGCCTTCCAATCGCTTGTTGTAAAAGTACCGGTGTATGCAAATTAATTTTTATTTAATTTTTGATTTTTTGTTATATTCTTTCCATTTTTCCGAGTCCCAAATCTCAAAGTGATCACCGACTCCGATAATGACGGCTTCGTCTTTTATATCGGCAAAACCCAGCAGATTCTTCGGAATGACAAAACGTCCTTGCTCGTCGATTTCGAGATAGCTTAATGCAGAAAATATTCCTCTTCTCTCTTTTAAATCCGATGGTTGTAATAGGGAAGGATTCAATAGATCGGCGGCTCTTTTTTCCCAATCCTCCCTATCGTAACCTGCCAAACTATTATCAAAACCTTTTGTCAGTATGAAGGTGTTGCCTTTTATAAGCTCTCGTATTCTTTTCGGCAGAACAAATCGACCCGATCCTGAAAGATTAACTTGATATTCACCAAAAAACACCATATAACTACCATTAAACACCATTTTATTCCCATTGTCAAGCGATAACCCCGATAAAAAATAAGTCATTAAGCTATAATAAAAAGAAATGGAAAAATTTATCAAAAAAACTTCGAACTTTATCTTTTCTAAGCAAACAAGCATCTTTTCTTCCGCTTTGCTTTTATCATTAATGATTGTTCTGACCAGTTTTTCCGGTTTTTTACGATACCGAGTTCTATCTGGGTATTTTGATAAGGAGCAGTTAGATATCTTTTTTGCGTCATTTAGGATACCCGACCTAATATTTGAAATTCTCATCACCGGCGCATTGACAACCACTTTTATTCCAATCTATCTTCGATATAAAAATAACCGGAAGGATCTTAGCGTCAACATATCTTCAATCATAAACTTTATACTCCTACTTTTAGCCGCATTTATCATCGTGACCGCTATCTTTATCGACAGGATTATTCCTATAATGACGCCGGGATATTCGGCAGAAAAAACAAAGATAATAATCGATTATTCGAGGCTACTACTTATAGGTCAGCTGCCTTTTTTTGTACTTGGTAATTTTTTAACAGGTATAGGACAAGCAAATAAAATCTTTTTCCTTTCCGCTTTAGCACCAATACTTTATAATCTGTCAATTATCCTAACAACGGTCTTTTTCTTTCAATCCTTTCATCTCTCGGCTCCGATATGGGGGGTAGTCCTGGGAAGCTTCGTCCTGCTTTTAATCCAAGTCCCATTGATCTCATATTCCGATTTTGATTACAAACTGATTATTAGAAAAACGCAGGGATTAAAAGATTTTATCCGATTGGTTGTTCCTAGAACTTTTACCATCATCGTCGCTCAAATTGATGCGACAATTGATCTTACCTTGGCAACATTACTTGGAGGGGGTGCTTATACAATCTTTTATTTTGCTCAACACCTACAGCTTTTGCCCGTCTCGGTTATCGGCATTGCTTTTGGTCAAGCTTCACTCCCATATCTGACCGAAATATATCGGGATAAAAAGATCGAAGAGTTTAAAAAAATAATTACCGACTCGATTTTAAACCTTCTTTTTTTGACCGTTCCTATTGCGCTTTTCTTTATTTTTGCCCGCACTCCGTTAATTAGACTTTTTTTTGGCGGACAAAAATTTGATTGGGATGCAACCGTCCAAACGGCCATAACATTGTCATATTTTTCCGTAGGTATACCTTTTCATGCCGTGTACTACCTGATCACCCGATGTTTTTATGCAATTATGGATAGTAGAACGCCATTTTTTGTCGGCTTTTTTTCGATTCTTATAAATACCTGCCTGAGTTTATTATTCGTCTTTTTACTGAAGCTCCCAATCTGGTCGTTAGCAATAGCATTTTCCGCCTCAATTTCGGTAAACTCGGTCATCCTTTTTCTAATTCTTTCAAAAAAAATTAAAGGGTTTGATTTTCTCGGCATAATATACAGCATTTCGAAGATTATTATTTCGGGAGTATTGAGCGCAATTTTTGCCTATGGGACGATGAAACTCCTTGACGGACTTGTCTTTCAGACTCTCTTTACAATTAATGTCTTTTTCTTATTGGCAACAACCTCTATAATTTACTTAGGCCTGTATCTTTTTATTTGCTGGATATTGAATGTAAAAGAGATATATCTGGTTACACAACTGCTGCTGAAGGCAAAAGAATACCAAAAAAGGATTACCGAAGTATATACTCAACATGAATAAAATAACCAAAGACAAGGAAAATAATCGCATCGCCGTTAAAGCGATCCAAAAAAAACTTTTGGGTAAAAGGCTTTCATACCAAGAGATATATACGATTATGGATGAAATTGCGAAAGAAAGGCTAAACGATATTCTGACGACCTACTTTGTCGCCTCATCTTTCAGGGAAGGATATACACCAAACGAACTTTTTCTATTTACAAAAGCGATGGTCGAGACAGGTAATAGATTAAAATTTAAAGGAATCGTTGCCGACAAACATAGCGTCGGCGGCATCGCCGGAACTCGAGCAACCATGATAATCGTACCCATAATTGCCGAAGCCGGATTCAAAATACCAAAGATTTCCTCAAGGGCGATCACCACCCCTGCCGGTACTGCCGATGTCATGGAGTCGATAGCGGAAGTCAACTTTCAACCAAAAGAGATAGAAAAGATTGTAAACGATGTCGGAGGCTGTATTGTCTGGAATGGGGAGTTGGGTATTGCTCCGGCAGACGATATTATTATACGGGTCGAAGAGCCTTTGGCATTTGAATCCTTTGATAAAATTATTATCTCGGTTATGGCTAAAAAAATTGCTGCCGGTACAACCCATCTTGTTCTGGACCTTCCTTACGGCCCAACTGCTAAATTAAGAAACATCCAGGATGCCGAGAAGGTCAAAAAGAAATTTGAAGATCTGGCAGCCCGTTTCAAAATCAAAGTAGTCGCAGATATTAACAGGATGACCGAACCTGCAGGTCGGGGAATAGGTCCGATTCTCGAGGCAAGGGATGTACTCTATGTCCTGGAACAGGATCCGATCCGTCCATTAGCCCTCGAGGAAAAAGCAATAAAGCTTTCGGGGATGCTGCTTGATATTTGTTACAAACAAAAAAAAGTCATAAAAAAAGGGGAAGTTGAAGCTCGTGAAATACTTAAAAGCGGAAGGGCTCTGAAGAGATTCCGACAGATAGTTAAAGCTCAAAAAGGAGACGATCAAATCTCAAGTAATAAAATTATGATGGCAAAGTACAAGTCCGAATTCCTTTCTCCATTATCTGGTAAAATTAAATATATTAATAATTACAATCTTAATGCCGTTGCCAAAATCCTTGGTGCTCCGATCGATAAAAAAGCAGGTATCTATTTAATAAAAAAACAAGGAAGTTTTGTCAACAAAAACGAGACAATGATGCTTTTGTACTCCGACGAAAAGTACAAAATAAAAGAAGCAGAAATCACCCTAAGGAATTTACCAGTTTTTGAAGTAGAAAAAATATGAAAAAATTTCAGACTGTATTTTTGGTAGTAATTTTAGCGCTTTGTTTTACTTATATTTTCTTCCACCAAGGAACGCTTCCTTACAATCGAACGGACAAATCAACGAAAATCTTTGTTATCGCTCCCAACCAATCACTTCAAAAGATAGCCGACAATCTCTTAAAAGACGATCTGATTAGAAGTAAGCTTGTTTTTTTTATTGTCGTAAAACAACTGGGAATCGATAAAAAAATACAAGCAGGAGACTTTCGCCTTTCACCTTCGATGAATTCTTATCAAATTGCAAAGAACCTAACCCATGGAACCTTGGATGTCTGGGTCACTCTAATTGAAGGGACAAGAAAAGAAGAGATGGCTCAAATTATCGGAAAAGAACTTGATATCCCGGAAGTTGAGCTGATTAAATTAGCCGATGAAGGATATCTTTACCCCGATACTTATCTTCTGCCAAAAGAGGCTTCGGCCGGCACGGTTCTTTCAATTTTGAAAAAAAATTATAAGCAAAAATTCACACACGAACTGATCTCAAAAGCAAAAAAAAATAATTTGACTGAAGAACAGGTGCTTATTCTTGCCTCGATAGTAGAGAAGGAAGCAAAACATAAAGAAGATAAAGGTCAAGTTGCGAGTATTTTGCTTAAAAGACTTAAAAACGATTGGCCATTACAGGTTGATGCAACTATCCAATACGCCTTAGGATATCAAACCGATGGAAAAACTTGGTGGAAAAAAGTATTAAGCTACGATGATCTTAAGATTGATTCACCTTACAACACCTATAAAAATAAGGGTCTTCCGCCGACCCCTATTTCCAATCCCGGTTTGGAATCAATAAAAGCAGTTGTCAATGCGGATCCTTCCACACCTTATTGGTTTTATCTCTCCGATAAAAACGGTAATATGCATTACTCGGTGACAGCAGAAGAACACGAAAATTACATTGAAAAATATCTGCGATAGAAAAATTAATGAATATCTTCCGGTTGCATGTCGCTTGGTTCCGGATTGGCCTGTCTTTTGATTACATCACGAGGTTTTGATCCATCGGCTGGACCAACATAACCGGCTGCCTCCATCTGATCAAGAATTCTTGCCGCACGGGCATACCCTATTGATAGTCTTCTCTGAAGAAGTGAGGCTGATGCTTTATCGCTTTGCATTATGATCTCAAGAGCCTGAT
>MWSR01000002.1 GCA_002050095.1 Microgenomates bacterium UTCPR1 | reverse complement strand
TTTCAATTTTGAATTTTTAATTTTGAATTTTTAATTTAGGATTATCTATCCGTCATCCCCTTCCTCTCTCGTCATCCCACCTCCTCTCCCGTTAACCCGTTAACACGTTAACAAATGTAACATGTAACATATATCATGTAACATTTACCATCCGTCATCCCACTTCCTCTTTGTCATCCCGACGAAAGTCGGGATCCAGTCATAGGACTCCCAGCGCTAAAGAGGATTAATATTAATAAATAATGAATGATAATTAATAGTATTTACTTTGAAATTTTCAATTTTGAATTTTGAATTACGATTGATGTATACTAAATATATGAAAAGATTCGCCCTACTGATCCTCGCCCTTATCTTCGCTATCTTTATCGGCCAAAAATTCAATCTTACACCCGCTAACCTCAAGACCGTCCCCGAAAAACCAACCAATACCCGATACGAAGTCGTTTCCGAAGAATCAATCATCACCAAAGTAGTCGCCGAATCCCTTGCCTCCGTCGTCACCATCGGCATCAATGCCACAATCACCCGGGCGGATACTATCAGAATCAACCCATTCAACAAAACCAACCTGATAGAAAAGATTCCGGGAACAAGCCAAAAAGTCGAAAAGAATATCGCCAGCGGCTTCATCATCGACAAAAGCGGCCTAATCATCACCAACAAACACGTCGTCGCCGACACCACCCTTGACTACCAAGTCATTACCTCCGACGATCAAAAATACAAAGTAGAAAAAATTTATCGCGACCCGCTAAACGACCTTGCCATTCTCAAGATATCCCCGTCACCCTCGCATCCGCTAAAACCACTTAAGCTCGGAAACTCCCGTGATCTCAAACTCGGACAGCTGGTGATCGCCATCGGAACGCCGCTCGGCGAGTTTACCAATACGGTTACTACCGGTATAGTCTCGGGACTCGGTCGCGGAATCACCGCGGGAAGTCCCTATCAAAGTTTTGTTGAAAAGTTAGACAACGTCATCCAGACCGATGCGGCCATTAACCCCGGCAATAGCGGTGGACCACTCCTTGACTCCAAAGGTCAAGTTATCGGCATCAACACGGCCGTTTCCGAATTAGGCCAGAACATCGCCTTTGCCATTCCCGTTGATCTTATCAAAACCCTCATTACCAACTTCAACAACAACGGTGGCGTATTCAGTCATCCGTTCGTCGGCGTTAGGTATAGGATGGTCGACTCCCAAACGGCGGTTTTGGACAACACCGCGGCTGGCGCCTACGTCGTCGAAGTCATCAAAGACTCGCCCGCTTACAAATCCGGCATCCAAGAAGGCGACACCATTATTGAATTCGACAACCAAAAAATCAAAGGCGAAAACGATCAAGAGCTAACCCGACTGATTGCCAACAAAAAGATCGGCCAGACCATCACGGTCAAAATTGTCAGAAACAAACAAACCAAAGCCCTGCAGATCACCCTCGAATCGACAAACAAATAATCCTAATAAATGATAACTAATAGTTTTCTCGCACTCCGAATCGAAAGACAAGCCAACCACTAACTACTAATCTCTATTTCTATACGATTATACAATCTTGTTACGATCGTAACAAGATTGTAATAATAAAATGCGGTAAGAATCTCTTCATTGGCTATCATAAAACTATGCTATAATATGCCTATGAGAAAGCTAACAAAGAAAGACATACTTCATCATCACCCGCACTTCGGCGGGTAGTCTGTTGGTACTATTTTTTTCGTTAAAACAACCCCGCCAAAGGCGGGGTCTTTTGTTTTTTATTATATTATCAGTTAAAATGAAAACATATATGAATACAAAAATCCAAAAACTGGCCGGCTTCAGGGATTATTTTGCCGAAGACATAAAAGTCAGGCAATATGTGATCGATACCTTTAAAAGTGTCTTCGAAAAATATGGTTACGAACCGTTGGAGACACCCGCCCTCGAGCCCGCCTCCATCTTCGTCGGAGAACTCGGCGACGAGGCGGAAAAGCTCTTTTTTCGCTTCAAAGACCAAGGCGGTCGCGACGTCATGTTGAAATACGACGTGATGACCTCGATGTGTCGAGCCGTCGCCGAAAATATCAATCAGCTGATTTTGCCATACAAAAGATACCAAATTCAATCGGTCTGGCGAAGCGAAAAGCCCCAAAAAGGACGTTTCCGCGAATTCACCCAATGCGACGCCGACACAATCGGCAGCCCCGACATCAACTGCGACGCCGAGTTTATTCAAATGGGTATCGAAGTCCTCTCCAAGCTCGGATTCGAAGATTTCCGCGTCAATATCAACAACCGAAAGCTCATGAACGGCATCATCCAATATGTTGGAGCCGGCAAAGACGATTTTATTCCGATCTGTATCTCAATCGACAAACTGCCAAAAATCGGAAGCGACGCCGTTGAAAAAGAACTCGTTGAAAAACGAAAAATCTCTCCCGAAATTGCCAAAAAAATTCTCGAACTTTTTTCCCTCCAAGGCGACAGCAAAGAGCTTATTGAAAAATTTCGAATCAAGCTGAAAGATATCAAAGTTGCTCAAGAAGGCATCGAGGAGCTCACGACCATCTTCTCTTATCTTCAGACCGTAAATATCGATAAAAAATTCTATCGATTCGCTCCCTACATCGCCCGCGGTCTTGCCTACTATACCGGTCCGGTTTGGGAGTTTGAGATCCTCGAAGGCCAGGTTGGCTCGGTTGCCGGATGCGGCCGCTACGACGACATTATTTCAAAATTCGTCAATCGGCCTATCCCGGCCACGGGTGGTTCTTTTGGCCTGGAAAGATTGGTCGAAATTATCAAAGAAAGAAAAATGTTTCAATCGACCTCAACCCCGACAAAAATTATCGTTACCGTCTTCGACAACAGCCTTCTTGCAAACTCCATAAAACTTGCCGACTATCTAAGAAAAAACAACTTCGCGACCCTGCTCTATCCCGTTAGCGGCGATCGCCTGGATAAACAGTTAAAATATGCCAACAAAAAACAGATTCCCTACGTCGCCATTATCGGTCCCGATGAAGCCGCAAAAAATCGGATTCGTTTAAAAAATATGCTTACCGGAGAGCAAAAGACAGTCGATCTAAAAGAACTGACAGACGCTCTCCGAGGAAATAAATAATCAAAAAAATATGCAAATCAATCCAAACGTTGCGATCATAGAAGCCTTGCCCGGAGTCGGCGGCGACGAGTCCAAGCTTTGGATGATGGAGCTTCTTCTTTCCTATATCCGTTTTGGCCAAAAAAAACTTTTCAAATTCAGCTATCTCGACGATAACACGATAAAAATTAGTGGAGAAAACGCCTTCTCGTATTATAAGAACGAAACCGGCGTCCACCGAGTTCAGAGGATACCCGAAACCGAAAGAAAAGGAAGAATTCATACCTCAACCTGCATCATCGTCGTCCTCCCCCAGATAATAAAATCGGATATACGCATCAATCCATCGGATCTCGAGTGGCAGTTCTATCGCGCCGGAGGTCACGGCGGCCAAAACGTCAACAAAGTCGCGACCGCCGTCAGACTGACTCACAAACCAACCGGGGTCGTCACCACCGCATCACGGGAAAGATATCAGGAAGCAAATCGGAAGATCGCCTACGATCTTCTAATTGCCAAACTCTATCAACTTGAAGAAGAAAAGAAAAGGGGAGTGACCAACTCCTACGTTAAAGATGTTGGTACCGGTGATCGTGCCGAGAAAATAAGAACTTACAATTTCCCCCAAAATCGACTCACCGATCATCGAATCGGTAAAAGTTTCCATAATCTAGAGGATATCATCGAAGAGGGCAAATGGGACAAAGTCTTCTCTCAATAATTTTCTTGATTGTCTTTCAAAAATTTATGATATAATGAAAATCTTTATGAAAAAAAATATCCATCCAAAATTTTTCGACGATGCTACCGTTATTTGTGCCTGCGGAAACACCTTCGTCACCGGTTCGACAAAGCAGACGATATCGGTCGAAGTTTGCTACAAATGCCACCCTTTTTACACCGGCGAACAGAGATTTTTAGATAGAAAAGGCCGTGTTGATTCATTCCAGAAAAAACAAGCCTTTGCCAAGAAATACAAAATCACCTACGGAGACAAAAAAAACAAATCAAAAGGCAAAGAAGAAAAGCAGGTAAAATCATTGCGTGAACTTTTGCAAGAATGATGTTATAATGATAGCTATGTCCTAAGACCCGGGCTTGTCCGAAAGACAGCAAGAATTAAAAATTCACCCGGCAAACATCCCGAAGGCGGGAGAAGGATAAAAATATGGCAACCGCTAAAAAAAAATCACAGGTTGAGTTACTCGGTAATATTCTAAAAGAAAGCGCTAACTTTCTTATCGTTGAGATCAATAAAGTCTCCCATAAAAGCTTGGAATCGCTAAGAAGGAGTCTCAAAAAAAACAAGTCATCGATTAAAGTCATTAAAAATACCCTTTTTCAAAAGACGATCAATCTGTCCGCAGATAATCCTCTCTTTCCCGAGCTCAAAAAAAAGTTCTTTCCGCTAAAAGGTTCCTCGGCTCTGATCACCCTCAACCCCGATTGGAGCGAAGCTCTCAAGACCATCTACGACTTTATACAAAAAGATAAAAATCTCGCTTTCAAATTCGGCCTTTTAGATAGCTCTCTTTATCCAAGCGAGGATGTCGAAAATATCGCCAAGCTCCCCGGAAGAAACGAGTTAATTGCAAAGATCATCGGTAGCCTGAAATCCCCGACGAGCAAGCTCGTCTACTCGATGAGGTACAACACCAATAAGTTGGTTTACATATTACAATCAAAAAGCCAAAAGACCTAATTAGCAGTTAGATAAGTCGATTTAGATTAACGAAACAAAACAACGAATTCAACTTGTATATTGAAAGGAGGTGAAAACTATTATGTCAGATGTCAAATTAAGTGAAAAATTACAGAAGATTGCCACCGAAATCGAGAGCCTATCAACTCTTGAAACTGCCGATCTGGCAAAATATCTGGAAGAAAAATTTGGTGTTTCGGCTATGCCTATGGCTGTAGCCGCCCCGACAACAGGAGCCGCTTCAGCACCGGCCGAAGAGAAGACCAGCTTTACGGTGAATCTTACCGACGCCGGAGCAAACAAACTGGCCGTTATCAAGGTCGTGCGTGAAATTTTACCTAACTTGGGTCTAATGGATGCTAAAAAGTTAGTGGAATCGGCCCCGAAAGAACTTCTAAAAGATGTTAAAAAGGAAGTTGCCGAAGATGCCAAGAAAAAAATCGAAGCCGCAGGCGGAAAGGTAGAACTTAAGTAAGACCGGGTTTTTTCTATCCCAATTTTATTGATATAGGGTCAGTTTTAGAGTACAATGTTCTATGATTAAAAAGCCTCAAAAATCAGATTACGGTGCCGAGTCCATTGTTGTCCTTGAAGGCTTGGAGCCGGTCAGAAAAAGACCGGCGATGTACATCGGCACTACCAGTCAGTACGGTATCAATCATTGTCTAAATGAGCTTATCGATAATTCGATTGATGAAGCGCTGGCCGGTTTTTGCCGCAATGTCGTTGTTCATATCGAAACAAACAACTATCTGACCGTCTTCGACGACGGGCGAGGGATACCGGTCGACAAAGTCCCAAAATACAATGTGTCGGCCCTTGAGCTGGTGATGACCAAGCTCCATGCCGGAGGCAAGTTCAATGTTGGCGCTTACAAAGTTTCGGGAGGCCTTCACGGTGTCGGTGCCTCGGTTGTCAACGCTCTTTCTTCCCATATCATCGTAGAAGTCAGAAAAGAAGGCAAACTGTACCGTCAGGAATATAAAAAAGGGATTCCGCTTTATCCGGTTAAACCGGTATCGGATTCCATCATCAACTTTAAGTTTTCGCAAGGGACGGCCGTGTCTTTTTTGCCCGACTCCGAGATTTTCAAAGAAACGATCGAGCTAAACTACGGCATCTTCAAAAAACAGATTAAAGAAAGAGCTTATCTGATCAACAACGTTTTTTTTAAGATCATCAACCACAAGGTTGCCGATCGCTTTGGTTATTTCTTCGACGGCGGTGTGATCTCTCTTCTAAGAGATCTGAATCGAGGTAAGAAAATTCTTCATGACCCGATCTATATCAAAAAGCAGTCCGAAGACAAAGAAGTGGAAGTGGCGATCCAGTACAACGATTCCATCTCGGAAAACATTCATTCCTTTGTCAACGTCATCAATACCCATGAAGGAGGCACGCATTTGACCGGCTTCAAAACCGCCATTACCCGCGCCATCAACAACTACGCCAAAAAAGAATTCGGAACCGCAAAAAACAACGAAGAGACATTCACCGGTGACGATGTCAAGGAAGGTCTGTCGGCAATCGTCTATGTCAAAATGCCGGCAACCAATCTTCAGTTTGAAGGTCAGACAAAGACCAAGCTCGGCAACTCCGAAGTTCAGACACTTGTCCAACAGACGGTCTTTGATTTCCTAACTACCTATTTTGAAGAAAACCCCAAAGTCGCAAAAGAAATTCTGGGGAAAATATTTCTTGCCCAAAAGGCCCGCCTGGCGGCAAAAGCGGCCAAGGAAGCCGTTTTAAGAAAAGGCGCTCTCGAAGGAGCAACCCTTCCCGGAAAACTGGCCGACTGCCAAGAAAAGGATCCGTCTCTGTCGGAGCTGTTTTTAGTCGAAGGAAACTCTGCCGGCGGCACCGCCAAGCAGGGTAGAAATCGTCGATTTCAAGCTATCCTTCCTCTTCGCGGAAAGGTTTTAAATACGGAAAGAGCTTATCTTGACAAAGTCTTGTCTTTCAAGGAGTTGAAAGATCTTGTCGTCGCCCTCGGTATGGGAATCGGCGAAAATGTCGACTACGCCAAACTCCGATATCACAAAATTGTCGTGATGACGGATGCCGCCG
>MWSR01000012.1 GCA_002050095.1 Microgenomates bacterium UTCPR1 | reverse complement strand
GGAATTACCGTTATTGCCGCTAAAAAAATTGACGGAGCGGGAACAATAAGGGCTAATGGTGCGAATGGAGGTAACGTTTCATCAAACGGTGGCAACGGCGCCGCAGGAACAAGATCGGGTTCGGCAATAGGGTCCGGAGGCGGAGGAGGTGGTGGAGGTGGTGGAGGAGGTGGTGGAGCCGGAGGCTCTATTTGGACAATTACTAACGACAACTCATTTAGCGGATCGACCAACGTTACTGCAGGAGCCGGAGGAACCAACTCGGGATCGGGTGGAAACGGTGGCGCCTGTGCTCAATTTACCTCGGGCGATACGGTTAGTGGTGGCGGTGGTGGTGGAGCCAGTGGTAGTGGCGGTACGACAAACTGCGACACCAATGGTTCAAACGCAGCCGCAAGTAGTAACGGTAATGGAGGAGGCGGATCAAGCGGTCGAACTTTGGCTACAACAACATATAACTACGGCACGTTGTACGCCGGATCGATAAATACTACATCTGCCGACGTTGCAGAATACTACCCAATCGGAGATCCTGAAATCGAAGCCGGAGACGTTGTTATGATCAAACCAAACGAAATCACGGATATAACCGAACCTGACGGATCAAAACACACGGTTGAAACAGGAGCAGCAATTTTCAAGGCCGATAGACCATATTCAAACAAACTTCTTGGAATAATCTCAACCGATCCGGGTCTTGTCTTGGGCTCAAAAGACAGTAAGCAGGTATCAAAAGAAAAAGCAGTAGCTCTTAACGGTCGTGTTCCGGTAAAGATAGATCCCGCCTCCGAACCCATAAAAGTCGGCGACTTCCTAACCGCATCGGAAAAACCTGGATATGCAAAAAAAGCTACAAATTCGGGAGTAACCATTGCCAAAGCCCTTGAGGGTTGGAATAAGGACAAAGATACAATTATGGTTTTTGTAAACTTAAGCTGGTATGATCCACACGCCTACCTCACCTCAACCGGCGACTTTGATATTAGGCCCGCCGATGCCTCGTCAAGCTCGGATTTGGCATACAATGGATTAATTGGAAATAACGGAAATACAGTGGAAAATCAAAGTTTTAATCTTTTTATTAAAGATCAGATTGTTGACAGGATTGGAGCTTTTTCGGAAGTCATCGCTGCCAAAATCAAATCGGGATTAATCGAGACAAAGAACTTGATAACCGACAATCTTGTTGTCAAAACCAAGCTCATCTCCCCCATTGTTGAAACAACCGATCTGGTCGCAACCGGAACGGCAAAGTTAAATAACATCCGAACGGATGAAATAAAACCGATAGCGGAAAATATTGTTCTGGACCTTTCGGAAACACAAAGTGATTCAGAGCCACAGAGTAGCGATTCGGGAAAACTGGCTCAAATAATCATTAAAGGCCTCCAGGGAAAGACAGTAACAACTATTGACTCCTCGGGAAACATAGTAACAGATGGCAATATTAATGCAAAAACCGCTTCGATTTCAGGCCGAATAGTCGCTCAATCACTATCAATTAATACGGACGCAACAATTTCAGGCAACTTATCTGCCGAGAAGATCTTGGCAAATGAAGCATCAATTTCAGGGACTTTGACGGCGAAAGAGATCAATGCCGATAACGTCAATAACTTATCGTCGAATATTCAAGATATAAACACCAATATCAATGAGATTCAGCAGCTAATTGCCGGTATTCAAACCCAGCCTCTCCCCGACCCCAATAACTATCAGAATATCGACGATCAACAGTTTACTAAAGTCAAGATGGAAGAGCTAACCGTCACCGGCGACTCCAACTTCTATAACGTCTCCGTTTCGGGATCGATGTTGGCGGGAACAACCCTTATCGAGGATAACTCAATTACATCCCTTGCCTCCGAACTAAAAATATCGGCCCTGTCGGCGGTTAACTTTTTCAACGGCGCCGTCAAGATCGCAAAAAACGGCTCAATGACGGTTCAGGGTGAGTTAATTGCCCAAGGAGGAATAAAAACCGACGAGATCAGACCGATTACCGACAACGGCTATGTTTCAATCGAAAATCTTTCGGTCGATAAACTATCGGTTGCCAATAAATATCTTGATGCGACAAGTTCGGCGGTTGTCATCGCCGCACCCGACAACTTTAATCAAAACGGTATCTTTGCTCCGGCGATAAATACCGCCTCATCTTCGGCAGGAATCGCTCTCCTTCCGGAAAACTCAAACGAGGTGATCGTCTATAACGACAACATAAAAAAAGACTCTCTAATATATCTGACGCCAACGTCTCAATCGACGGGTAGGAGCCTGGCCGTTGTTGACAGAGTCTATAATGTGGTAAAACCATACTTTAAGGTAGTTATCAATCAGCCGACAAATATTCCTATCAAATTTAATTGGTTGATAGTAAACTAATACTATGAAAAAAGCATTTACATTGGCCGAACTTCTTATTGTCATCGCCATAGTCGTCGTCTTGGCGATTATCGCCCTTGTTTCCTTCAGTCCAAAAACCCAGATCGATAAAGCAAAAGATAGTAAAAGAAAGCAGGAGCTGACTCAACTAAGCAAAGTAATTGAAGACTACTACAACGATAAGGGATGCTATCCGTTACCTAAGGATATATGCTACAACTCATCGATCGGTCAAACAACCTGTAACATCTGCGGTAGTGATCCAAACTCACCCGACTTCAATCCATACCTTCCTTCTCTGCCTTGTGATCCACAACACCCAAGGATTAAGTATCTTTATGAAACGGACGGAAAAAATTGTCCGTCATGGTACAGAATATACACTAACTTGTCATATCAATCGGATCCCGAGATAGTGCAACTGGGATGTTCGTCGGGTTGCGGACCGGAAGCCAATAAAAGCTATAACTACGGGGTGACCAGTCCCAATACAAAGTTACAAACATCCGATAGCGCCTGTTTAACTTATGGGTCATGTGACAGTTACTGTTCATCAATTGGCAAAACTTGCTCCAATACCATTGGTTATGAAACTTTTTCCGACTCGGACTGTCGAAATCGGTTAGGAATATGTAGCGGTCCAACCTGTTGCTCTAATTATCCTGTAGATAAAGATATTAAATCTTATCTTTGTCATTGCCGATGATAGTGGATAGCTTGCCCTCCGAAGCCTTGGCGAAGGAGGGTGGTTGGCTTGCCCTCCGAAGCCTTGGCGAAGGAGGGAGAATAGTGATGAGTGACTGGTGGTTAGTGATTAGTTTAAATACGTGGAAAATCATAAGTAATGTAGGGCAACAAGTCATTCTGAACGAAGGGACATTTGACGGTTTCGTAGCAACAAGTCATTCTGACCCGCCTTCGGCGAGGGAAGAATCTCGGCTATACGTCATCCCGATGAAAATCGGGATCCATGATAAACAATAGTTAACAATTAATATATAATATATATAAAATATGAATACCGTTTTTCAAAAAACAAAAACCTTTCTTCTTGGCTCACTTTTCTTTTTTTTTCCGTTTTTCTTTCTTCCTTTTACCCAAGAGTATTTTATTACCAACAAACTGTTCCTTGTCGGATATTTTGTTCTAGTATTTTTACTTTTAACCGCGATTGAACCGATATTTACCAAAAAAATCTTCTGGACCAATAAGACGCTCGATATCGCCGTAGTTTTTTTTGCGCTCTCAACGATAGTGTCAACCATTGTTTCTTCTCCAAATAAAGTTCAGGCCGTTCTTAACCCGAGTTTTAGTGTAGTAATGATTATGTCTTTAAGTATTCTCTACTTCTTTGTTTCACGTCTGCAAAAAATATCGGACTTGAGTAACATTTTTCGCTTCACATCAACTATCCTCTCTTTTATTACGATTATATTATTCTTCATTCCCTTAATAAAAGATGTTGTCCCGTCATTTCTAAAACCGCTTATCATACCCTCTTTTAATACTTTTGGAAACTACTTCGATCTGGCCTTCTTTTTAGGATTTCTTCTGATTATGCAGATATCAAAATCAAAAGACGACGAATCTAATCTGTTAAAGGTGTTTGTTAGCGGAGTTATCCTTGTCGCCCTGTCCTTAATTATCTTTTCCCTGTCAAGAAGCGAGGCATTAGTTCTCCCGCAGTTCAAACTTTCCTGGTACTCCGCTCTGGAAATATTAAAAAACTTAAAAACGGCTATCTTCGGCGTTGGTCTTGACAATTTCTCGACCGTCTTTACCAAGGTAAAAGATAGCGCATTTAATCAATCGCCTCTATGGCAGATCGACAGCTTTAATGTCGCCCGTACGACTCCGATTCATGTCTTTGTTGAAACCGGTATTTTCGGTCTAATTTCTTTTGTTTTTTTGATCCTAAAATCACTACAGACGGTATTTAAAAATAGGCAGCAGACAGAGTTAAAACCATTTCTTTTCACGTTCGTTTATATAATAGTCTATATGCTTTTCTTCCCCCCTTCCTTGACAACCCTGTTTCTTTTCTATGTCAACCTGGGTATCTTACAGGTCGATGACGGAAAAAAGGTGGAGTATGATAACGACAACTTGTTTGGTGTTGTTAATCTTGGACTAATTGGTTTTATAGTTTTAGTCTTTGTAGGTGGGTATTTTTTGACAAGAGCTTATCTGTCTGAAATATACTTTAAAATAGCCATTAACGGAATTACTAAAAACAATGCAAAAACAGTCTATGACAATATGAAAAAAGCGCGTATATTAAACCCTTATGAAGAAAGATACATTCTTAATTTTTCAAAGACAAATCTATTAATTGCCAACGGTATTATCAATAATGCGAAAGACAAGATTACCGAGCAAGATCGTCAAACAATAGCGCAGGCAGTCCAGGCGGCGATTAGCGAGGCAAAAACGCTGATTACTCTTCATAATGAAAAAGCCCAATACTATGAAAATCTGGGAAGTATATATCAAAGCATTATCCCTTTGGCAAAAGAGTCGGATGTCTGGGCTATCTCATCATATCAAAGGGCGATTATTCTTGATCCAAACAACCCCATTTACCGCCTTCAGCTGGGCGGTCTCTACTATCTGCTCGGATCGTACAATGACGCAATCGGCTACTTTCAACAGGCGGCCATACTAAAACCCGACTGGCCAAACGCGTACTATAATCTGGCTTGGGGATATTATCAAAGCCAACAGTATGACAAAGCAACAAACGCAATGGAGAATGTAGTCAAATTGGTTAATAGATCAACCAATCCCAAAGACTACGACAAAGCCGAGAAAGAGCTTAATACCTTTAAAAATAAGCTAACCGAAGTTCGAGTATCGACATCGTCCGGGGAGTTGAATCTACCGAAAAGCAACGGGTCCGCCCTTGATCCAAAACTTAACCTTCCCGACGAATCGGCATTTAAATAAAGGATGGCCGAAAGCCGTTTGTAACTTGTAACTCGCAATTTATAACTCCCGGTTATATCGGCACTAAAAAGTACTTCCGGTTCGTTGTTCTGGATCCCGATTTTCATCGGGATGACGGGAGAGAAGACGGGATGACGCATGACTATCCGCCCTTCTTCGCTAAAGCTTCGCAGACTATCCAACCGCCAACCCGACACTCCATCTGTTATCATAAACACAGCCATAGGCGGGAAAAATATCTCCGGTAATTAATGAGACGGATATGATAAAATTACACTATGCTAAATAAAATTCCTCAAAGATTTTGGCGATATTTTTGGGATGTTGATCCTAAAAAAATTAACCCTGTCAAAAAATCTAATTTCGTTATCGGAAGATTGCTGGATAAAGGAGATGTTGAAGTCGTTTCTTGGGTACTAAAGAATTTTCCATTGCAATCTATCAAAATGATGTTATCTTCTTCCCGGGATATAAGCCCTAAAACAGCTCATTTTTGGAGGCTTTATTTAAAAATTCCTGAAGAAGAAATAATATGTTTACAGGAACCTTACCTGAAACTACGCAAAAGTCACTGGCCGTTTTAGGATCTTGTGATTGCCTACCAACAGGAACATACATGGCCGGCGGATCGGGTTTAGCTTTATATTTGGGGCACCGTATTTCTATTGATTTCGATTTCTTTACTCCCGTAAGTTTTAATCAGGAAACTTTAGCAAAGAATCTTTCAAAATACGCATCATTTAAGGTAACTTCAATTTCGCCCGATACGTTGCTTGGGATTTTTAATGACACAAAGTTCAGTATCTTCCGTTATCAGTATCCTCTAATTAATCCCACTAAAAAATGTTTAGGTGTAAACGTGGCCGATAAAAAAGATATTGGCGCTATGAAAATTGCCGCCGTTATGGATCGGGGTACGAAAAAAGATTTTATTGATCTTTTTTTTCTATCCAAAGAAGGGGTTTCTCTTGATGAGTGTTTACAAAACTATGACAAAAAATACGGCGTACTGGCTAGCAATCTATACAGTATTGTGACTAGTCTTGCCTATTTTGTGCAAGCGGAAGAATCGGAGATGCCAAAAATGCTTAAGAACATTTCTTGGGGAGAAGTGAAGAAGTTTTTTGAGGATGAATCAGTCCGTTTGGCTAACACGTTTCTTAAGCGCTAACTGTTTTGATGTTTAATGGTTTAATGTTTGTTTAATGTTTAGTGTTTAACAGTTTAACTTTTTAATTCTCCTGGATCCCGATTTTCATCGGGATGACCATTGAACCTTACCAAGAAGTGAAATCCTACAGTCTAATATTAAACTGTAGGACAATTTCTTATGTTCGATAATAAATAGTCAAGATTAAAGAAGTATTAAATGTTAAATAATAAACAAAGAATTAAATTAACCAATTCCAACTAATTTCATCTAATTTCAACCAAGCAACCTATCGCTTTTGCCTTTCGGATTTATTAAGGATCTTATATATTTACTCGTATCGCAGGGCATCCAGCGCCGATATTTTTGTAGCTCGATGAGCCGGGTAAATACCCGTCGCTACTCCGACAAAGAGAGACAAAAACGCAATCAAAACTACAAAAGGAATAGGCACCGAAGACACATCCACAAAACCAATCCCCTTAAACACCGCAAGAGCGGAGAGAATAAGCGACAGTAGTTGACCGGCGACGACTCCTAAAATCAACCCCCCGACTCCACCAAAAAAACCCATAATCATCGATTCCGTCAAAAACAAATCCTGGACTTCAACCGACTTCATCCCGATTGCTTTCATCATCCCTATCTCGCGTGTCCTTTCAAGAAGCGATATCGTCAAAGTATTAAACATCCCCAAGGCAGCCACGGACAAGGCAACCACCCCAAGAAGCCCCAAAATCAAACGGAGTGTCTTAAAAAGACCTTCTATCTGTGAGACGGTATCAACCACTGATGTTGTCTTGAAACCAAGAACCTCTATTTGTTTTCGGGCCTGTGGCAGATCTTTCTGATTGGAAACAACCAGCTTCACTTGAGAATAATTGTTAAGCCCCATCTCTTTTATCTCAACTATCGGAACATAAACGATCGGCGTTTTTGCATCGGGAGTAACTCCAATTATTGTGTATTCAACGGCCGATGATATAACTTTCTTACCTTCATCGGCCAGGCCCTCCGTCGCCACGAAAGAAACGGAAAACTTCTTGCCGATTGATTGGTTTTCTTTTATCCCAAGGACCGATAGAAACGCCTTATTAACAACCGCCTCCCTTTTTGAAGCGGCCGGCAGGTCGACCGTTTTAGTTTCGTCGGTCTTCACGGTCCCCGAAAGGCTGGCTATCTCAACCGCCGACAGATCACTTAAAGAGGCCGATTCCGTTGACAGGTCTTTGTCCCCATCGGTAGTTATCCCCAACACCACGCCGTCCCGGGCAATCGCCTGCTTATTCAGTCGCAGATTGACTTCGGCAAAGTATCCTTCTTTAAAAATCTGGTGCCCGTCTTCGTCTCGAAGAGGAGTATATTTGTTTTGTTCACAATCTTTCTCTTGACCGCAGTCTTTCTGCTCCCACAAAGCAACTTTTGACCTGATCCAGAGGCCAAGTTTTTCTCCGTCTTTGTCCGTCCCCGCCTCTCCTACTCCGTCGTCCGAGACATACTCTCCGCCCCAATACTCAAATCCCGACTGGACGCCTTCAACCCGCCTTGTATAGCCTATGATGGAAGAAGTTATGTTTGGCTCTTTTCTGACTCTTAAGAATTGATTTGGTTCGATTGAAAAATCAACGGGATCTCTTTTAGCCAGATAGTCGCCTTTCTCCGTTTCCGCTCCGGCAACCTCGCCTGAAACTCCCCCTTCCTTGCTCTTGCCGACTTTATTTACCAGCTCGTTACTGATGAAGATGCTCCCTTGAACCGGTTTTATCGCCGACTCTTTCAGATAGTCCGACATCACCCCATATACGGCGACATCGGTATTTGAGTTCTGATAGTTGATCTTGCCGACAACGCCTATTATTGGCAAAATCTTAGCAACGCTTTTTATGTCCTTAAATGAAGCTAAGGACTTATCCGTTATTTTGACGTTCGAAGCGACCGCCGGGATGGCATCGATCTGCCTCATTTCGTCGAGTCTGGCTACCCGAGAGATAACCAGTTTTTCCAATCCGTATCCTATAGACACTAAAAAAACAATCGCCCCTATCCCAAGAGCCATACCGCCAACGGTTATAAACGTCCGTGACTTTTTGGCAAACATATTTTTGATTGATATATCGATTAAATCAACCTGATTGATAGTCTTATCTCTTTTTTTCTGAAAGAATTTAAACAGCCCGTCATAAACTCTTTCCAGTTTAGGCGTAAGTTTCTTTGTGACAAAAGAAGGGACAAAAGATAGCTTCCCCAGGTGAGAAAAGAGCTTTCCAAGAAGGTACACCGTCAAGAGTCCGACAAAGTTGAATGTCTGCCCGACATTGGCAGAAAATATCGCTACTCCCTTTTTTAGCGACTTGATGTTTAATCGAGAGGTGATCGATAGTTGTTTTCCTAAATTCTTAACGGACGGGAAAGAAATCTGCGCATTAACCCGTTTTTCCGTTTTTGGAAAAGTGCTATTTTTTAGACTGTTGGTTTCAACCAGTGACTTCTTCACAAAAGTTAGCTTTTCTTTTTTCATATCAATTACTTTGACAACGTCGCCGTCAAACATCTTGATAACCGATGTTGCAAAATCAACGTTGTCAACGTTGTGAGTCACCATAATTACCGTCTTTCCTTGAACTTGAAGATTCTTGAAAAGCGTCATCAACTCGATACCCGACTGGTAGTCGAGGTTGCCGGTCGGCTCATCGGCGATGATGACTTTTGGATCGGTGACAAGCGCTCTGGCAAGCGAGACTTTTTGCTGTTGACCCGATGATAACTCGGTTGGCAGATAGTCGGCCCAATCGGTCATCTTAACCATCTTCAGTACTTCCCGTGCTTTTTCCAGAGAACGGGCTTTTTCCAAGCCCAAAAGCGATGCCGCAAAAGCCACATTTTCGATAACGGTCAACGATTTGACCCAGTTGGGTTGCTGGTAGACCATGCCGATGTGATTTTTTCGAAATTCGGAACGTTCGTCTTCGGGATATGAATAGAAATTGAAGTCAAAAAAATGCACCGAGCCGGTCGTCGGCGGCTCTAAACCCAGTATAATATGAAGAAGTGTCGATTTTCCGCAACCCGAAGGACCAAATATGATAGAAAAATCCCCTTCTTTTATCTCCAGGCTGATCTTTTTTAAAACCTGTACGTCCTGGGTCTTGACCTTGAAGACCTTGGTTATTCCCCGTATGTCGATAATAGTATTATGCATCATGTATTAAGTATTAGGTATAAATTAACTAACACATTTAATTAATGAGTTGATCAATTTACTAACCGATATTGTCTGGTTGGCTAACTCATTAAATTTTTCTTTGGTTAGATATTTTATGTCACGCGCGATTAACAATTGATTCTGCAATTCCGTTAAAGAACCAAGGGCTTGATAATAAAACTGTCTTTTTTCGGCATTTGATCTTCTTGAAAATCCCTCGGCAATATTTGAAGATACGGAAACTGCCGCTCGTCTGACCTGGTTTGTTAAACCATATATTTCTTCTTTCGGAAATAATTTAGTGGCTTCGTAAACAAATATAGCCAATTTATGTGCCTCTTTCCAAGCGATCAAATCGGTAAATGATTTTATTTTCTGTTTTGTTTCCCGTGTTTCCATACCTAATACCTAAATACCTAATACTTAATACTTAATACTTAATACTTACTTCAGGTTTCCCAAAAATCCAAACACTTCCGACAAGCTTCCGACCACCAGATCGAGCGCCGACTGGGTGGACTTCGGCGTGATTGTCACGCTGTCCACCGACTTTCCTTCGTTACCTGCCTTATCTTTGGCGATCGCCCGCAGGTGATAGACTTTCGACGGCGTCAGGTTGGACATAACCACCAGGTGGTTCGTCGTCAGATTGGTGTCCTCCTGGGTTTTCTGGGCATAAGTGTCGCCTGTCCCCTCGCCAAACTCGACCTGGCTTGTTGACGGCTCGTCCGTATCCCAGGAGACGACCAGCTGTGCCGAAGACTCCTGTCCGGCACCTCCAACCGGTGGGATTACTTGGCCTTCTATCTTGAGATTGGAAATGACCGGCGGCCTGGTATCGGTGGCCGTTGTTATCTTTTGCGTGTCGGATACGGCTTCGTTGCCTATTTTGTCTCGCCCTTTAACGACCAGGATATAGTTCGTCTGCGGATAGAGTCCTTTGACAAACATCCTGTGCTCCCCCGCCGTAAGGGTGATATTGACTTCGTCTCTTGCCTCCGATAGTTTGCCTTCGGGGTAGTATGTTACAATCGAAGAAACGTCGGTATTAGTCATCCAGGAAACAAGTATCGTTGGTTGGGCCGTACCCTTCACCTCCTGGATTCTCACGCCCGTGATCTTTGGTCTTGGCAGAGTGGTAAAGTCAAGTATCGTCCCTTCATACTCTCCCGACTCGCTGTCAAAAGTATTTATTTTATAATAGTACTTTGTGCCGTCGTTAAGACCGGTCAACTCCGCCGTATAGGTAGTTTCCGAGGTTGAGGTTGACACCTCTTTGGCCCCGCCAAAACTTGTCGTCTCTCCGTAGTAGATCTTCACTTTTGACGCTCCCTTTGTGGTGAATTCAATAATCGCCGAAGATAATCCGATATTTTTAGCGGCCACGTCTTTGACCGTTGGAGCATCGTCGGTCGTAAACGTCTTTTCATCGTATGTGCCGGTGTTGCCGTCTTCGTCGGTCCACTTGGTTTTATAATAATAGGTTGTTCCCGCTTTTAGGTTTGTCAGGTTTATTGTATGGGAGGTAGACTGTGAAGAGTTGGAGATCTCGTCTACGCCATATGATCCCGGTCCCGTGCCATAGGCGACTTTTGAGTCGGAGTTGCGGTCGGTCGACCAGGTAATCGTTGCTTTTTTGGTGGTGATGGAGCCTGCCGTCGGACCCGAAGTCAGGCTGGCCGGCGTAAAGTACTTGCCTGTTGGTGTTTTTGATACGGTTGAGGAGACGGCCGAGCAGTTTGCCGCCGAGTCGCAAGCCTTAACACAGTAATAATACGTCGTTTGCGACAGACCCGTATCCGAGTAAGATGTCCCTGCCGTTGTCCCTATTTGCGTAAAGGCTCCAAAGTTGGCCGAACAGGTAGTGTTGGTCGTCGACCTGTATATTCGATAACTGTCGACCCCGGCTCCGACCTCGGAAGGTGTATCCCAGGATACCGCCAGCTTCCAGTTGGACGTTGATTTGATAGAGATATCGGAAAGATCAATGTTTCTTGGTATCCCCGGCGCCGATCCCGAGTATTTAAACGTCACCGATGTAAACGAATCATAGTTTATATTCCCCGCCTCATCCCTGGCGACCAGATACAGCGTATTTGACCCCGGTTGAGTGGCAAAAGCATCGGCCGACAGAGAGTTGGCCCCGGCTAAAGTGTAGGAGCAGGTTGTTGCCGTTGGTAGCGTGTTTATGCTATAACAAAAAGTCAGCTTTGACGCCTGTCCGGTGAAGGCCGAGGGGTCGTCCCAGGTGAACGAGTAAGAATTGCTGGTATTATCCGCAGGTGTTACCGCCAGATTGCGGGGTGCCGAAGGCGAAACTGTGTTTATCTTCAACGCTCCCGAGATATAGGACGTGGATACGTTTCCGGCATTATCCCAGGTCCGAAGATAGATCATATTCGATCCTTCCGTTAGATTGGCAAAATCCGGGATTTGGACCGTCGAGTAGTTGCCGTCGTTGGTCAAAAGATCGGTTGAATCTTCCGTACCGGTGTGCGAATCGCCGTACCAGGTACCGCTGGAGCCGATACGATACTGTAGTCCTGCTACCTTCGAGTGCTCGTCCGTCGGCGCATCCGCTCCCGAAGACGCCCAAAGCAGGGTTGCCGACTTGGTGGCGATATAGTCCCCGGGCAAAGAGAGATAACTGGGGTTGTTGGGGGCGGTATTGTCAAATCGAAAATGAAACGAAGCGTTTGGATCGTCGGCGATATTTCCCGCATTGTCAACCGCTTTGATATACACGTAATAAGGCGTCTCCGACGAAGTCAGCCACTGGCGGCCGATTGAGGTCCCACGGTATTTGGCGGTTGCAAAATCAATGCTGTTTGTCGAGACCAAAAATCCCGATCCGTTCCCGCATTGAGTATCTGCCGAAGAGATATGGACGCTATCCAGAGTTGAAGGGGTGTTGTCGGGTAGGTAATCGCTCACCGACGTCTTCAGGTTGGGATTGGTGTCGCCTGCGGCGATAAAAAGGCAGTAACCTTTTATCCCTGAGCCTCCCGGCTCCGGCAGATCCGTCGCCACCGGCCAGGTCAGGTAGGGCGATGAGTCGTTGGTCCAGAGGTTGGCACTCATCGTCGCCGTAGCCGAGGCGTTCTTTTTCATCGTCACTGCGGTGGTGTTATTGGGAGCCGTCGTATCCGTCGTCAATCCTATTTGGATCGAAGTAATTGCCGGAGTATCCGAGCCGCCGAAAGTAAGGATTGCCTTGACCGAGATTTTTTGGGAGGTGACGGACAAGGCCTGCATCGCTGCTTGCGTCAGCTGGGCCGCGGTATTGGTGTAAGTCGCGGTTGCATCGGTGGCATTGGTCCAGGCGCCTCCGGTGTAGTACTGCCACCGTGAGCCTGTCGAGTATGAACACGAGGAGCCGTCGTCAAGGCAGATTTGGTAGGCGACCGAAGCATTGCCCGAGCCGGTGGTTGTGGCCGTAAACGAATCCCAGCTTGAGACCTGGGCGTTTGAGTAAGCGCTGGTCGTATATACGCTGTAAGTGCCGTTTTTGGAAAGAGTAAGATCGTCAAGAAGGACGGTTTTCCCGGCTTTGACCAAAACGCCGTATTCGCGGGAGGCGTTGGCGCCGGTCAAGGTTCCCGACAGTTTCCACCAGCCCGATCCGGCATCGGTGTAGGTTGTCGAGATCGTTGCGCCGTTATAGTACAGCTGGGCGATTGAGGAGGAGACCGTGCCGCCGACGTTGCCGGCCGTATTGTCATAGACGTAGGCGGAAAGGTCATAGGTTGAGGTATCCCCGACGTTGACCGACTGGGTCAGTTTGGCATCGGTATATGAACCTATAGTAATTGTATCTGCGCCGCCGGCGCGGCCGGAACCAGATGAAAAAGATTGAGAGATAGCTACGGGATCACTGGCGCAGCGGAAACCAATACCGTCGTTCTGATCCGACGGGGTATTGCCCAAATACAACGCGAACGCACCCGCGTACGCCGGGTTACTCCAATAGGCGCCACGCAGGAACCCGTAGGTTGTAGTATTTGAAGCGGTGCCGTCGGAATAGATTCTTCCGACGCCGTAAGTGGCGTCATATGAACTGCTGGAGGGTCGAACCTGGTCATAAGATAGTGTTCCGTAAGTCGTTAATGCGGTAAACTCTCTCCAGTTAAACCCCGGAGTGCTTCCGGTCGGCTGGTCTTTACCCTGGATCGTGTTGTTGTTCCACTCCCAGACGTTTCCGGCGATATCCCAGACGTATTGGCCGTTTGATAGGGTTAATACCCGTTTTTGGTTGCCGGCCGTTCCCGACGTGTTGTTGGCGGTATTAGTCGGACAAGAAGAGGGTGCTTCGGTTGTCCCTGCCGTATCGGTGTAGGCGCAGGCGTTGTTGCCGGTATCGGTGGTCGAGGCGGCAAGTGCCAGAGCCGGAGCGTTGTCATTGTGTCCGGCGTAGAGATACCCGCTTCCGACCGCGCCAAGCGACCAGTTGCCGGACTGTCC
>MWSR01000091.1 GCA_002050095.1 Microgenomates bacterium UTCPR1 | reverse complement strand
ATGTTTGGTAATCCCGAAACAACACCCGGCGGCCTGGCATTAAAGTTTTACTGTTCGGTTAGAATGGACGTACGAAAAATTGAAACCTTGAAAAAAAACAATCAAGTTTACGGTTCGAGAATAAGAGTAAAAGTTGTTAAAAATAAAGTTGCTCCGCCGTTTAAGGAAGCCGAGGCTGTCATAACCGGAGCCGGTATCGATAGAGAAGAAAGCTTGATAGATGCAGCAATTCTTGCCGGAGTGATAACGAAAGCGGGTTCTTTTTTCAAAATTGGAGATAAACTTTTGGGTCAGGGCAAAGAAGAAGTTAAGTCGGTGATTTCCAAAAATGAAAAACTAAAAGAACAACTGATAAAACAAATCCAAAATCCAAAGGTCAAATGATAAATGAATTTCATAATCCAAATAAAAAATTGGATTTAATATGTTTAACGATGATTTAATAGTATTATTAAATAAAGCTTACTTTTATTTAAAATTCCGACCAAGGACCGAAAAAGAGGTTAGAGAATATCTTTACAAAAAGATTAAAACAACTCATTGGTCAAGAGATGATGCGGATAAGATTATTGATGAACTGAAAAGCCAAGGATTGATCGACGATAAAAAGTTTGTCGAGCTTTTTGTTAAAGACAGAATAAATCTTAAGCCTAAGGGTAAAAAGCTTCTCACCTATGAGCTAAAGAAAAAAGGAATTGACGACAACTTAATCGAAAACTACTTTTTTAATAATGTGTTGGATGAAGAAAATTTAGCTTTAAAAATCCTTAAAAAACGCTGGTCGCGTTTTGAAAATTTAGACTCCAAAAAACGCTTTGAAAAATCAGCAAGATTCCTTCTGAGCCGCGGATTTGGATATGACTTGGTAAGAAAAACCATAGAAAAGTACGAAGAAAATCTATGAGATAATATCTACAATTTGAAGCCCAGATTGGTAGTTTAATTGTCTTAAGTGAATTAATTTTTGTTTTAGTTTTGGGCTTCATTTTCTATCAAGAAGTTCCGACAGTAATGCAACTAATCGGAGGAGGGTTTATTCTTGCCGGGATGATAGTCCCACAGTTTATTAAAAGATAATATATGTAATCATCTTATGGGTTTTAAAGTAGAGTTTAATTCGATTATCAGAGTTGATGTTCCGGAGAACATAAAGATCAATGAAGTTTATTCTTTTGAAAACGAAGGATCAAGAGTTTATTTTGACGACATTCCTATCTGGCTAGTGAAAAAAGACTGGACGGCAGTGGGAGAAATAAAAATCACCCAACAAGAGAGAAAAGACGGAAAGATAAAGGGTTCTTATAAAGTCCTATACCTCTATTCTCCAGAGGAGTCCCAACAATTAACAAAAATCTTCAAACGTATGTATGGCTGGAAATGACTCTTGACAAACCTTAGACTAATCTATAGAATAATCTTATGTTAATCCCAACGTCAAAGAACGTCAAAACCATTACCGATATGAGAGAAGATGCTTTGGGTCTTCTTGAAGGCGTCAAGAAACATGGCATTACTTATATTTTTCACCGATCAAAACCAAAAGCAGTAATAATGGATGTCGATGAATTTGCGAAGATTCAGGAGCTGCTAGAAGATCATTTAGATGAGCTTGAGGCAAAAGAATTAGAAAAGAAGCCTGTTGGTAAACTGATTCCGATAGAGAATATAATGAAAGAATATGGCGTATAAGGTTTTCTTTACGATAGATTCCAAAAAGGAACTTGATAATTTAATTAAAAACGAAAGGGATAAAACTTTCTTTAAAATAATGCGGTTGGATTTTCCTTTCCCAAACTCTCTTAGTATAAAGAAACTATCTGGAACGGTTAGTTTTTTTAGACTTAAAACAGGTAAAATAAGAATTATATTTATGCTCAATTTTAAGTTAAAACAAATAATTATAAGAAAAATAGGATTTAGAAAAGACGTCTATAGACAGTTTAAAAATTGAAATTCCGACCGAAGCGGTCAGCGGCGGATGGTAAAGACGATGAATTCATTAGTAACTACTTGATTGACTACCTCTCCTTCGAAAAAATCTTTTATTTTTTCTATTTCTTTATCAGTCTACCATTTTGACGTATAACCTGTCTTGCTGACGAAAAAGCCATTTTTTAAGTCGGTTTTTTTCATATCTGGCTTATCGTTCATTTCTACTCCGTGCCAGTAAGTCATAATCCCCCAGTTTTCCAGTGCCTGTTGTCTGTAAAGAGATAAGAGAACTTCTCCTTGATATTTTTTTACGACTTTTTTCATTTCTTTCAATAGTTTTTTCCAGTCGCCCTCGATTGTTCCAAGAGTATTTTGGAGCAGTAATAAGACTGGCCGGTGAATATTTTCTTTTTCTATTATTTTTGATAAATTAGTGACGTCTCCTAAAATAGTTTTGGTATTTGAATAATCTCTTGATCTTGTTTCGAGTTCGTCATACATATCAGGGTTAATCTCGATTGAAATGACATTTTTTACAATTGGAGACACAAAACTAAGTATCCGTCCATAGCCAGCACCCAGATCAATAAAGGTTTTATTCAGAGACTTGGCGATTCTTTGAATAATCTTTTTTTCAGCTTTTTCGTGGTTTTTCATGATTGGATCGTTCCAATCCTCAAAAAGTCTCTTGTATTTATCAGCCTTAAACTTTCTCACATTCTCAAATAAATAAACAATTGGAGAAGTTGAGGAACATAGGTAACACTTCCGTATCAAAACAAATCAGGTAGTTATGAGCTTAAATGGATTATTGTCCGTAGCAGGATCGTATAGTTTGACGTATAATCTCCCATATCGGTTTTACAAGTTTGTTAGAGCTTATCCTATGGGAGAAATATCACCTATTGCTCAATTAAGGTTATCTGCTATTGAGTTTTTTTATCAAATTAAAAATGTCTCTGTTGTCTGTAATTCATTTAAAATATCAAGAAAGTCTTTTTACAAGATGAAAGATTTAATAGAACTATACAAGAAGAGTTTATGGAAGTTGACGAATATTTTGAGCCTTATTTAACTGAATCTAATTTAGTTAAAGCCAATGAGAGGTTAACCGAATGGCTGATATTCTACAACTTCAAACGTCCTCATCAAACCCTTGATTACAGGTCACCTTTTGAGTATTATTATTACAAGCTTTTTGAGAAACAGAAACTGTCACCTATGTACTCGACTTTAACGTCCTATTGTTGTTTTTGAAACAATAAAGTAAAATAATACCTATTAGAAATTGCCTGGGCGATTAAAAATCAAATATTAAAAGTAAAATGACAGACAAAAACGTTGACGTAGAATCATCTCCGAATTTTCCGATGTCATTTTAATTAAGTCTTTTTAATTTTTGATAATAACTTCGACCCTGGCTACATAATTAAAAAGTATGCTACAGAAATTTTTTAGAAAGTTTCAATCGATAAAACAAGATCGGGAAAATTTACTGTCAAGCGCAAAAAAAGAAGCGGAAGAGCTTGTAAATAAGGCTCGATTAGAAGCTCAAAAACTTAAAGAAGAAGCTGAAAAAAAGGCGATCGAAACGGCTACTAACGCTCTTGAAGTTGAAAGAAGGCTATCAAAAAAAGAAGAGATGCTCGAGGAAAAAGAAAATCAAGTATCCCGAGAAAGGCAGTCTGCTCAAGATATCAAAAATCACTTCGAAAAATTAAAGAAGGAAGCCGAAGATAAAAAATCGGAGATGCTTCTTAAATTGGAAAAAATCGCCAAGATGACAAAAGATGAAGCTAAGAGCCTGCTTCTTCGTGGCTGGGAAGACCGACTAAAAGAAGATATTGCAAAGAAAATTAAGGCTGCGGAAGAAGAAATCAAAGCTAAGGCCGACGATAAGGCTAAAAGTATTTTGGTTGATGCAATGCGCTATGGCGCAGTCGATTACACGGCCGAATATACCTTATCCGTGATCAACCTTCCCAGCGAAGACTATAAGGGAAGAATTATCGGAAAAGATGGAAGAAACATAAGGGCCTTTGAGATTGCAACCGGTGTTGATGTTGACCTTGAAGAGGAAGGGGTAATCAGACTATCATCTTTTGATGCCGCTCGTAGAGAGATCGCCCGTCTATCCCTTGAGAGATTGATTAAAGACGGAAGAATCCAGCCACAAAGAATTGAGGAGATTGTCAAAAAGGCTAAAGAAGATATCGAAAAAGAAATTTTTAAAGCGGGAGAAGATCTGGCTCACCGAGTCGGCGTATTTAATCTACCGGCCGAGATCACACAAAGCTTGGGCCGTTTTAAATATCGTTTTTCTTATGGTCAAAGTTTAATTGTCCACACTCTTGAAGAAACGAAGATAGGGATTGCTTTGGCTCATGAGCTTGGTGCCGACGTTAATGTCGTCAAACTCGGTTGCCTATTACACGATATAGGAAAGGTAATTGTTGATAAAGAAGGCTCTCATGTCACTCTTGGAGTCGAACTTTTAAAAAAACATCGTTTTCCACAGGCTGTGGTTGACTGTGTTGCCGCTCATCATGAAGATATCCCGTTCCCGTCGGTTGAAGCAATTATCGTCTATATCTCCGATGCCGTTTCGGGTGGTCGACCTGGAGCCAGACATGAAGACTTTGAAGAGTATTTAAAAAGAATTAAAACTATCGAAGATACTGCCAAATCTAAAAAAGGTGTTAAGGAAGTATACGCTCTTCAAGCGGGCAGAGAGCTTCGTGTTATTGTCAGGCCTGAAGAGGTTGGCGATGATGAGGCTACAATTATGGCTGAAAAAATAAGAGAAGAGCTCGAACAAAAATTTGACGTTTTTCCGGGTCAGATTAAAGTAACTATAATCAGAGAAACTCGCGCCGAAGCAACCACTAAGATCTAAAAATAGAGTTTTTCATTACTTTTTAGAGTGTTATGGTAGGCCGATTAGCTACCTCGGAGGTTAGTTATACTATAGGCCGCCTTAAAATTAACTAATCACTATCTCAAGCCGCTAAGCTTCAACTACTAATCTTTATTCGCCATACCGGTTTTTATTGTTACAAAGCCCCCAAAATGATATAGATTGTTACAATAAGATATTTTTAATATAGATTGACAGAAAGCCAAAAAAGTAATATTCTGTTGTTGTCCGTTTAATTTAATTATTAATTTGGCTTTTAAAAAGCCCGTCGTCAAAAGGAGGTGAAATAATATGACAAAAGCTGATTTAGTCGCCCAAGTTGCAAAAAAAGCTAATCTTACTGCAAAAGCAGCCAAAGATGCTGTTTCTGTTGTTTTTTCAACAATGACCGAAGCGATGAAAAGAGGAGAAAAGGTCGTTGTTACAGGTTTCGGAACCTTCATGGTTAGAAAAAGAGCAGCCAGAAAAGGTCGCAATCCTCAAACAGGAGCCGAAATCCAAATTCCGGCTACAAAGACACCTGGTTTCACAGCCGGAAAGAGTTTGAAAAGATTAGTAAAATAAATCTCTCAATAACTTAAAAGAGATTATTACAATCAAACAATCCCCCAAAATAGGGGGGGTTGTTTTTTTTACATATTTTATATATAATTAAACCGATTTATGAAGAAATTTTGGCGGACTTTACTTATCCTAATCATTTTAATAGTACTTCCCGCAATGACATATGTTGTTATGGAGTCATCGGGAGCCTCGATAACAACCTCCCAAGAAAAAGTCGTCTACGATCTTCCTTACCCCGGTATTCTTCCCGATCATCCGTTGTATTTTGTAAAAATTATTAGAGACAGAGTGACGGAGTTTATGACAAGAGAATTAATCGGGAAGGCTCAAATATATCTCCTTTACTCCGACAAAAGAGTCGCCATGGCGATGACCCTTTCCAAAAAAGGTAAAAGCCAATTGGCGATATCAACCTTTTCCAAGGGAGAAAAATATTTTGCTAAAATCCCCGAATTATTGATTGCTGCCAAATCGCAAGGATCACCCGCTCCCTCAAGTTTTAACGAAACCCTTAGGTTGGCCAACGCCAAACATGCCGAGCTTATCGGTGAGCTTTTTAAAAATACCCCTGAAGGTCAGCAGGATTCGCTAAATCAACTTCTTAAATTGAACTTGTCAATCAAGAAAGCATTGGAAACACTCCCATAAATAATTGCCAATAATAAAAAGTTTTGTTCCAAAGTCAGCCAATAGTGGTCAAAGGATCCGGTGAAGACAACAACAGCAATAAGTAGCCAATATTCTTTAAAAGAACTAATTTTTACTGTTCTGATAAACAATATTAAAAATATTATTGATATAACCGGACCTGCTTCCGTCACAAAGAGAAGAAATATATTATGAACGGGCTGATTAAAAAACAGATGAAATTTTGATGGATATTTGGACTGATAGATTAAGTAGTTGCCAAGACCAACACCAAAGAGTAAATGGTTTTTTAATATGTTAAACGAGTTTTTCAATAGCTCAATTCTTTTGTTTATCGTTAAGGGGTCTGTCGTTGCCGTTAAAAATAATGAGGATAGGGCAAGGGGAACGACCGTCTTACTAAACTTGCAGATAAGACATTCCGTTTTTATAAAAAATAGATAGTAAACACCATTAAGAATAAGAAAAGTAAAGATCGCAACTTTTGAAAAGGATATAAAAACCAAGATGCTAAACACGGATAAACTAAAGTATTTAAAAAGGCTATATTTTTTGAAGGCTTTATCGATTAATACAAAAAAATAGATCAGAAGAAAAAATCCGGCCAGTGAATTGGGGTGGGAAAATGTCCCATACGGCCTTAGTAATTCAATCCCGTTCAATGTCGCTTTAGCTATTCCCGGAGTTGAGATATCAAATCGTCTTTCTCCAAAAAAATAAAATATTCCTTGAAGGGAGTGTTTTTGTACCATCTGCAATATCCCCAACACTAATTGGAATAAGCCTGAAAACAAAAATGAAGATAATATCAGTTTCTTATTTTTTCTAAAGAATATCCTTGCCAAGAAAAAAACTATGGCAAATTCAATATATCTAATAAAACGATAAAGCGCCAAAGATTGTTCGTTCGCAAAAATAACGCCGGCGAATAAAAGCAAAAGGACAAAAATAATCTTTTTATCTTTAAAATACCCGACTATCTGTCTACAATTACCGATAAACAGGATAAATATAATTAGATCGGTAAAATAGACTGTTGGAGCAAGATAATCTACTCTTACACCGTTAACATACGAAAAAAGAGGGAAGAAATGTTTGCCAAGTTGCGTCGGGAGAAAAAAAATTAATATTAGATAAAGAGCAAAAAATGACTTATTTATTAGTTTGTCTTGAAGATAGGACCTAACCCGAGAAATAATTCGCATGGCACAATTTTAGCAAAAAATGGTCTATAATATCTTCTATGAAAGGGTTTGTTGAATTTATCAGAGAAAGAGGAATAGTTGGTTTTGCCGTTGGTTTTATTTTAGGAGGAGCAATTACCAAAGTTGTTGCTTCGCTTGTCACCGATATTGTCAATCCTGTCTTGGGGCTTATTCTTTCAAGAACAAAGAGTCTTGAGTCGATGTATTTTCAGATCGGTTCGGCAAAAGTTCTTTGGGGTCATTTTGTCAGCACCTTAATCGACTTTATTATCCTGGCCTATATCATCTACTTTATTATGAAGAGCCTCAAACTCGAAAAGATAGATAAAAAGAAATAGAGGTAGCTAACTTTTCAAATACGACAAAATGTCGCAAACTTAGACTATAATTTGGTAATGAAAATTACCAATAAAAAATTCTACCGTGACTATCGGGAGATCGAGTCTCTTGAAGCGGGTATTGTCTTGACCGGAGATGAGGTGAAATCAATAAGAGCCGGGCGTCTTAATCTTGACGACTCATTTGTTCGGATTATGGATGATGGTAATGCGTATCTAATTAATGCCAACATCTCTCCATATAGTTTTAGCTCCGACAAAACCTATCAACCAAAAAAGACAAGGAAGCTGCTTCTTCATAAAAGGGAACTTATCAGGTTGAAGACAAAGATGCGCTCGGGCGGATTGACCTTAGCCCCTAAATCGTGTTATAATAAGGGGCCTTTAATTAAGGTTGAGATCGCTTTAGTTAAGGGCCGGAAGGATATTGAAAAAAGAAAGCTGGAGAAAGCAAGAGATATAAAGATTAGAGAAAAAAGAGAAGCGAAGGAGTATACGAGGGTTTAAGATTGAAGTCCACCAACTCTTTCTTCAGCGCTTAACTCATCGCTATTCGCTCGATGCGCTGAAGGGCGATTGTCGGTGGACATAAGAAATTGTAAACTTATTTAGTAAAATCACTTAACAATTTCTAATGGGGATGCAAGGCATCGACGGGAAATTTGCACTTTTATAGATCGTTAGGGCGCACCGGTGCGTTAAACGGAAAAAATAACTGATAAATCAAATTTGTCAGCTGAAGAAGTTGAGTATTTGGCCAGCGGTGATAGGTTCACTCCTAACTACGCTTTCCAGTACGTAAACTAATTCTCTCTCTTTAGATTTCTTCCGATTTAATCTAAAGAGGGATAAACCAATCGGAATAAGACTCTAAAAAGTAATCGGTTGTATTTAGAGTTGATTAAACCCTAACCGGCTGTCTGCGACGATTTGATTATTTAGGCGAGCAGGCAAGAGTAAAAATAATCTATCCCTAACTAAAAATCTATTAAGGTGTTTTCTCGGACGCGGGTTCAACTCCCGCCATCTCCACCATGGAAGAAAAGGTATTTTTTAATGATGGCTTTGGTAATAGGGTTTGTGGCATCCTTTCTAACCCCGCCAACAATAAAAATAATTTGGTTGTTGTCCTTGTTCATGGCTTTAATAGTAAAAAAAACTCCAATACAAATATCGCCTTAATTAAGTTTTTTTCCAAATACAATATTTCCTCTTTAAGAGTCGATTTGTTTGGTCATGGTGAATCGGAAGGCAAATTCGAAGAATTGACTCTTTCAAAAGCTATCAGTGATATTAAATCGGCGATTAACTACTTGAAAATAAACGGGTATAAAAGGATAGGGTTAGTCGGATCAAGTTTCGGCGGCTTGGCAGCAATTACGGTGGCAGG
>MWSR01000082.1 GCA_002050095.1 Microgenomates bacterium UTCPR1 | reverse complement strand
CACGCTCCTCAACCACTTCAGAATAATCATGAATAACAACGTCACGAAGACCCGCCATCTTTTTCCAAGGCAAATCAGGATATTGACTTCGAATTGCTTCGGGAATATTTTTTGTTGCTTCACCGATTATCTCTAATCTTCGTATACCGAATCCTGTAGTTGATAATTACGATAAAAATCTTCCTCGGTCTTGCCCTGCAAATATTCCTCAATCTTATTTATACAATCTAAAATATCTTCTATTCGTAGTTTATAACCTCTTTTCATTAAGAGGCTGGATAAATTGGTAATTGGCTGGAAAGAATACTGTCTTTTAAGGCAGGCTTTATCCCTTTATATTCTATTAAATCTACTTTCTTTTTCAGCGCATCTTCCAGTTCAAACTGAATATCCATCATATCAAAGAGACTTTTACTATCTGGTACTTCAACAAGAATATCAATATCACTTTTTTTAGTTTCCTCTCCTCTAACGACTGATCCAAACAAAGAAGCTCGGGTAACCCCGTATTTTTTGAGGATCGGAATAATCTTAACAACATACTTATCCACATACATACATTATATCACTATAAAAAACATAGTTTAGGAAGCATTTTTTATTCTATATCTATATTTTTTTGGGTTTAAAGTTGTCACTTTTTCTATATCACCTTGCTGTTCCATAATTTTTAAGTAATAAGAAATAGTCATCCTTTTTCTATGGCCTGTAACTTTAATAATATCTTCCATAGTGGCTCCAGATTTTCCAAATTCTGTTAACAACTCAACAATTTTTGTTATAATATCTCCTTTTTCTTTTCTCGCTTGTCCTTTAGAATAAGGTGAATATCTTCTAACAGCAGCTTTTGCATAAGCTTCTAAATTTTTTTCTACAATTTCTACTACTTGTCGATCAAATGATTCAGTAAATGTAACATCATCTATCATTAATAAATACAAAGGATTAAGAAAATTATTAACTATTAAAGAACCTTTTTGACTAATATTATAAAAATTTGTCGATCCTTTTTTTCCCGACTTATTCTCAAGAAAAACTCCTTGTCTTACAAAATCATTCATTATTAACCTTATTGCATTAATAAGGTTTTTTTTATTCCATGTACCCTCATATTGTGAACTTACTTTAGTTATCAACTCTTCTAAAGATAAAAAACCTTTTTGCTTACGAACATCCTGTATGATTTTATATATGGCTTCGAATAGTCTTGGATATCTTTTATATGCTGGAGTCTTATCAACATTGTCTTTAGCGAATTGATATATGCTTCCTCCTGATTGCTTTTCTAGACAAGCCTGATCTCCAAGTATTTTTAAAGCTTGAGTAACCGTTTCTATATTTTGACCTAATCTTTGAGCAAGAGTCGGAATATCAATCGCTGTATTACCACTATTATTTAATTCTATTAATATTCTTGCTCTTAATCCTGGAGCTCTATGGTCTTTTTTACTAGTTGTTGCGGTTTGACCAAAGATTGAATACAAAGATATATCTGGATTATCAAACTCAAATTTCAAAGCTAATGCTGCTGACCTTTTTCCATATTTAACTCCAGCTTCTGTAAGAGAAAATCCGTAGGCTGAATCTGTTGGGCTTGCTTTATATATCTTTGCTACTAAGCCAACACTATTCAAACTTTGATCACAATAAGCAGCTAATACGTCATTACGAACGCTACTAAAATATGGATCAGAATTACCAATAACTTGACGAAACCTATCTCCTAAATCCCCTGTTGAGATATATCCACTAAAATTAGGCAACAACATCATTAAAACAGATTTTGGACCCATGTTTATAGCCCCACCTAAAATTCTATCCATCCGATCAAATGGATCAATAGGAAATTCTTTGTGCTCAATTTTATTTTCAGAAATATTTTGAGTCAGAACTTCGTTAATCATTATGAATATAATGATATTAATCTAAAAGATATCATTATACAAAAGTATTTAGTATTTTCTTCGATGTCTTCCAATCATAACTATTGGATGTCGATTATGAAAAAACGACTTTGTCGGACTTCCTACAATTAATAACGCCTCTTTACTACCGCCAATACAAATTCTATTGGGATCTACAATATCATGAAAATGATTATTCTGTTTAATTCTAAAAGATTCTAATTCCCTTGATCGATCATCTGATATTGATGTTAAACGACTACTATCCTCTGCTGGAGTTATGTAAGGTTTTCTCGCAGAAGTGAGTAAACCAGTAATATTTGAAAAAAACTTATTCGGATTGGCTTCTATGCTCATTAGATTAGGAAACTCTTTTATGTTTCTTGTAAAAGCTGATCGTTCTCCTGATTTTGAATATTCTTAGGTTCGCAAATGAAGTGCACCACTTGAGTTAAATAAGGTATTTCAAGTCCGAACTGAAAATAAGCCATAACCTAAATTTCAAACTCTTTAAAAAATCTAAATTTTTAGCCATTCTTAGAGCATCACGATAGTCCGTTGGCAACCTCGAAGGTTGCCAAGGCTAAACAGGTCGTTTAATGTTATAATCTATTTATGAAACTTTCAATAGGTATTGTCGGTCTACCAAATGTCGGAAAAAGCACTCTCTTTAACGCGCTTCTAAAAAAACAGGTTGCTAATGTTGCCAACTATCCTTTCTGCACCATCGAGCCAAATGTTGGTGTTATTGAAGTTCCAGACGAAAGGCTCCCTGCCCTGGCAAAGATAGTCAACACGACAAAGATTGTTCCGGCGGCAATTGAGTTTTATGATATTGCCGGCCTTGTTAAAGGCGCCTCAACTGGCGAAGGTCTTGGAAATAAATTCCTCTCCCACATAAGAGAGGTTGCCGCAATCGTCCACGTCGTCAGACTCTTTGGGGATAAAAATATCACTCACGTTTCCGATAAGCTTAACCCCGAAGAAGACATAAAAACTATAGAAACCGAGCTAATCTTAGCCGATCTTGAAACGCTAAACAAACAAAAGGAACCAAAGTCAAATGCACCGAAAGAAGCTATTGCCACATACCAAGTGGCAAAGAGAGTCACTGAACAACTTAATCAAGGTATTCCGGCTAGAGATATTGAACTAACAGACGAGGAAAAAGAAGCTATAAAACCTCTCAATCTTTTGACAATTAAACCCGTTATCTACCTTTTCAATATCTCGGAAGACCAACTACAAAATAAGGAGGAAACTGAAAAAAGAATTAAAGACATTCTAAGCAAGGTCAGTACTAATCACCAATCACTAGCCACTAACCACTATCTCTACCTTTGCTCAAAGATGGAAGCTGAGATAGTTGCTTTTAATCCCGAGGAACAGAAAGAATATCTTGAACAATATGGATTAAAAGAATCGGGGCTTAATAGACTAATAAAGGAAGCATACGGCACTCTTGGATTAATCTCTTTTTTGACCGCAGGGACACTGGAAGCAAGAGCCTGGACCATTAAAAAAGGAACTCTGGCCCCGCAGGCGGCAGGAGTAATTCACACCGACTTTGAAAAAGGCTTCATCAAGGCCGACATTGTCTCCTATCAGAAGTTTGTCGAAGTTGGTGGCTGGGTTAAAGCTCGAGAACAAGGACTTGTCCAAACTGTCGGTAAAGACTACGTGATGAAAGATGGTGAAGTCGTCGAGTTTAAGGTAAATACGTAAGAAAAACTAAATTTGAAGCGCAGATCATATAACTTGTAACTTATAGCTCAAAACTCGCCATCATTTGTTATGTAACAAATAACACGCAACATATGTCACACGGTCATCCCGAAAGAGCGAAGCGACTAATTGCTATTTCTCCTTCTCATCACCCATTTAATATATATAACCCAGAATCTGATTGAGGAGAAAAGCGCAAAGACAAATCCCGGGAATCTATCCATAAACCCCTTGTGACGGATGAACATACTAAAAAACGTCATCATTGGCTTCCAAAAAAAATACTCCAAAAACATTAAAAAGGAGTTTTTATTTTCATTTTTAACTTTGAACTTTGGTCTTTGGACTTCCAATGTCGTGTATCTGTCCCAGCGCATCAAATATCGCGAAAAATCAGGGTCTGCGTAGTGGTTAAGCGGACTTTTAAGATACCCTACCTCTCCATTAATTTCCACGTTCTCATGGACATCTTTACAGGGAAATTTAGCAACACCATTTCTATAAAGCCTGATTGTGTAATCGGGGTACTGTCCTCCCTTCATCAAAAATTTCGTCAAAAACCAGTTCCGTCGCGGTATCCGGTAGGCAACAATTTCTCGATTTTCTGATGAATAGCGAGAGTTTGCGGGTCCCGACTGCACGGAGGCAATTTTTCCAGCCTCCCGCTGGTTGCCGAGTATAGTCGGGTAGAAACTTGAGCCGATATCAACAACCTTCTTAATTTCTTCTTTTAATTCATCCGATAACTCCTCGTCGGCATCAAGTTGTAAAATCCACTCTCCCCGAGCCGCCTCGATTGCCTTTTGCTTATTTTTATGAAACATCGACGGGTTGTCGGAGTTTATTATTCTAACCTTCTTCCCATAAGACTTAGCTATTTTGACGGTATCATCCGTAGATCCACCATCGACTACGATCACCTCATCGGCAAGATCATATGAAGAATCCAGAGCATAATGAATATTTTTCTCTTCGTTATACGTGGCAATACACAATGATAGCTTCATATTATACGTTTATTATATAATATCGGTATGCTCAAAATCGTGTCCGTTCCAAATGAGGTTTTATCCAATCCTACTCTTCCCGTGCAAGCGATCGATCAAGGAATCGTCGATCTTATCGCCGAAATGAAGAAAACATTAATCAGCCATAAAGACCCCAAAGGAGTCGGTCTCGCCGCAAATCAAGTTGGAAAAAATCTATCGTTATTCATCATCAAACCAACCGATAAATCGGCGATAAGAGTTTTTATTAATCCGAAGATATTAAAAGTAGTTGAAGAAAAAGTAAAAAAAAATAAAGACAAAAAAAAATTAAAAAAGAAACCGGAGAAT
>MWSR01000038.1 GCA_002050095.1 Microgenomates bacterium UTCPR1 | reverse complement strand
TTCCGATCTTACGTAAACAACCAGCCGTTGTTGACGGGTGCAAAATTGAATGTTTTTTGAGTCCATAAGGCGAAGGTGCCTTGCATTGTCGAGAATGAAGTATTAGTCAAAAAAAATACGATAATAAGCATCGGTATGGGATATAGAGACAAGACCCTCTTGAATTCAGCCAAACTGAATTTGGTCCGGGGAGACTTTACGGCAACCTTGGTGTTGATGGTTTCCTTCAGAAAAAATATCGTCGTCAGGACCGTCAATAGAGAGACGGCGGTTGCAAAATAAGCGGGTGTCGAATAGGAGATTTTGGAAAGGGCACCCCCTATAGCCGGGCCAAAAATAAATCCCAACCCGAAAGCCGCCCCCATGAGTCCCATTCCTTGGGCGCGGTTTTTTTTGGTCGTCACGTCGGCAATATATGCCTGGGCAATCGATATGTTTCCGCCGGTTATCCCGTCGATGATTCGTGACAGAAACAATAAAGGAAGGTTTCCGGCAAGGCCAAGCAAAAGATAGCCGAAGGCGCTCCCGAGCTGGCTTATGATAAGAAGTTTTTTGCGTCCATACCGGTCGGACAACCGCCCGAGAATTGGCGAGGCTATAAGCTGGAAAAAAGAATAGACGGCAGTCAACAACCCTATCTGGAGGGGGGAGGCTTCAAACCTTTCGGCTATATAGGGCAAGAGGGGAAGGATCAGTCCGAACCCCAATAGGTCTATAAAAACCACTAAGAAAATGGTAATAAGCGATCGTTTGTTTTTCATAAAGAAACTAAATTATATCAATTATTTTCTGCTAGAATAGAAGCTACTACGGGACGTAGCTCAGATGGCTAGAGCGCAGCGTTTGGGACGCTGAGGCCGCGAGTTCAAGTCTCGCCGTCCCGACTAGATGATAATCTCCTCCTTTTGAAGAGGGTAAGGAATGGTTCTTTTAGCTGATATGACAATACTTTTTCTTCATCAACTGTCAAGTTCAAGAAAATAAGACGACAGATTTGGTCTTTTATCACCGCATTTGCAGATTTTACTATTGTGGCAGCATTTTTTGACAAGTTCAAGAATTCTTCCAAAGTTAAATGATCCTCTGAAGAAATATTAACCTTATCTTTTATTTTTTTAATAGAATTTTCTAACTCCTGTTTTTGACTACTTAACTCTTGTATTTTACTTTCATTTATCCTCCAGGCTATAGAGTTTTGTTCAAGTTTAGTAATGCCAAGTGCGACACTTTTTAATTCGCTACCAACGCTTCTAAGAACTGATTGTTTACTATGTATTTCTGCTAATAATCTTTCTTTCTTATTTTCCGACAGGCCCTTAGTTTTTTTTAGATAATAATTATATTCATCCTCGGTAAAATTCAGCCCTTTTTCGAGAAAATCATATATAAAACTAAAAATATTCATCATCCTTATTGATTTTTTACCACGTGAACAGGGATCATTATCACAACGTGCATAAAGATATTTGTTTTTTGAAGGGCCAACATACATATTACCGCCACAAAAAGAACACTTAATCATTAGTTTTAATGGGTAAAAAGCAATTTTATGAGGCGAATTTGGCTTTATCCTTCGATAAGATAATTGTTGAACTTTATTGTACATTTCTTCCGTGGTTACCGGTTCAAAATCATAAACCAATCTTAGATCAATTTTTTGCCCTGTTTTTCCATGTATGAGTATTCCGTAATTAAAAGGGTCTTTGAACATCCTACTTAGCTTTTGTATTGTTATTTTTATTTTCCTTCCTTTTTTTGTTAATTTAATCAATCCATTACTATTTAAATAGTTATTTATTTGGTTAACTGATAACCCTTTACTCCTCATTGTCCAAGCCTGACTAATTAAATAGAAGTTTTTATCGTCTGGTTTATAAAGGCCATTTTCATCACTAATATATCCGAATTTTGGAACATGACTTTTCCCTTCGGAAAAACTTCTTCGTTGACCTCTAGTAACATCTTGTGATAATTTATCCGAATATTGTTTCGACAAAACAAAAGACATACCTAAAAGCATTTTCCCATTAGCATCTTTAGAAAATTGCTGAGTAACAAACTTCAAGTCTTTGATAATGCCTTGATCTACCATATCTATTATCTCGCCCCCTTCAAGCATATTTCTCGCAAGTCTGTCCGGATGCCAAGCTACAATTGCATCGTATTTATTGTCCTTTATGTCTTTTAACATCTGACGGAATTTTGGGCGAATACCTGGTTTTTTAGCAGATTTTGTTTCCTGTAAAGTCTCAATTACGTTTATTCCTAATCTATCAACTATATAACTATTACAATCTGCTATTTGGTCGGGGATTGAACGAACTTGTCGAGTTTCATCAGTAGATGACTTTCTAGCATATAAGACGTATCTAAGTTTAGTTATATCGATGTAATCTTCCATTAGGGGATATTATTTAAAAAGATTATAGCAATATTCTTTTACCATTCCCAACTTCTATACTCGTCTCATTTTGTTTTGCTTCTGGATTATTTGTATCAACTGCAATCATAATATTCACTAAATCAACTAAACCATAGTAGGAGTAGTCCGTTTCGAAATTGCTGTCGTGATATGTTGATTCGGTTTTTTTGACTTTCTCTAACATGAAAAAACGCCCACCAATATATGTAATTCATCTTCATATTCATAAAAATATACATATATTGATAGGCGTTCACCTATCAAGGAAGCCCATTTATTTAATGTCTTCCCTCAATCCGAAGTTTTGGACCGTTAAACATAATATAACTATAAAAAATAGTTATTTCAACATCGATTTATTTAAATAATGTAGTCCTTTATAATTATTCTGCCTAAACCTTTGCAAAAAGGCATGGCAAAAAAACCTACCAAGGCGGACGAGGGCTCCTCGTTCAGCAACCTTGGTAGGTCACATCTCGAAAGGGATGTGGTGGCGAAAGCCACTCGCTGGCGGGGAGCCTTTTTTTATGTTAAAAGTTTTTTAATAATATGAGCATAAAAAAGAATATCGTTATAGGTTTAATTGGCTTGGTTAATATTCCACTCGGTTCATTTTTAATATTTGAACTCGTTAATGCTATGTCAAAATATGGAATTATTGGTTATGTTTATATAGTTATTTTTGTAATAGGATCTTTTTGGATTTGGAAGTATAGTCGGGACTATAAAATAGGATTAGATACTATTAATGAAGTCGTTAAACAATCGATAGAGGAAGCGGAGAATCATAAGGATTTTTATACGGGTGACTATATAAAAACAAACTTAAAAGATCATTTAATTAATAAACTAAATAGTGAAGAATTTATTTTATTTAAGAAAAAATGATTTTAAGTAAGTCTATTTTGATCTTAGAAGATAACCTAAAAGTCTTATCCAACCTTCTCGAAAAACTGTTTGTGCTAGAGCAAGATCAGCCTTTTGATTTTGCGCTAGTTATATTAACTACGTCAAAACAAGTAGAAGATTATGTTAATAATAATCCTAAGGCTATGTTTGACATTGTTATTATTGACCGCGATTGTAAATTAGGGGGCTCTTTCCATGTTATAGAACTCAATAGATTTAATATAAACAATATCATTTCGATTTCAACAGTTGAAGAATACAATGAAGACCTAAAGAAAAAAGGTGTTCGCCGGGTAGTACTGAAGGATCTAAGAGACCTGGATAAGTTTTCAGAACAAGTAACTAAGGAGGTAGAACAAATAATACGAAGCTATAAGCTAGCTTGATATTTTCTTGCTTTTTATTCTTTTGATCTTCTTCTCAAGTTCTTTAGCTTTGTTTATTAACTCTTCATCGCTCATATTTGCGTAGGGATCATTAACGACTGGGTTTGCATCGTGTCTATAATAGCCCTTA
>MWSR01000037.1 GCA_002050095.1 Microgenomates bacterium UTCPR1 | reverse complement strand
CGATACCTCTCCTCCGGCTTGAGCGAAACGGAAGATATTGTCGATAAATAGAAGGACATCCATATTTTTTTTATCTCTAAAGTATTCGGCCATAGTAACACCGGTCAAGGCAACTCTCAATCTATTCCCCGGCGGCTCGTTCATCTGACCAAAAACTAAGGTTGTACTATCTAGTACTTTTGTTTCTTTCATCTCATTGTATAGATCATTTCCTTCTCTTGTTCTCTCTCCTACTCCTGCAAAAACTGATGATCCGTGATGTTTTTTAGCAACATTATGAATCATTTCCTGAATGAGAACGGTTTTACCAACTCCCGCTCCTCCAAAAATAGCTACCTTTCCTCCTTTTATAAAAGGAGCAATAAGATCAATAACCTTAATTCCGGTTTCAAAAATCTCTTCCTTTACCGCCTGATTAGTTAAAAGTGGAGCGCTGTTGTGAATTGATGCTGTCTCTTTTGCTTTAACCTCGCCTAATTCATCAACGGGTTCACCGAGGACATTAAAGATTCTTCCTTGAGTTTCCTTGCCAACAGGTACTTTAATTGGCTCTCCGGTATTGATCACCTTTAAACCCCTTCTAAGGCCATATACATCACCCATCGCGACGGTTCTGACCTTACCTCTATCTAAGACCGCCTCTACTTCAAATGTTATCTTGAAATCTTTTGTATTTAGTACTAAGGCATCATAGATTTTTGGCGTTTCGTCTTTATTAAATTGAATATCAACCACAACTCCTCTTATCGCGATAATTTTACCTTCGTTCATATTATTATTTCGAATTTCTAATTTTTTAAATTCTTAATTTTTAATTTACATCAACAGATGCTTTAGCACTAACCATATCTAATAACTCGTTAGTAATATTTTCTTGTCTAATCTTATTTCTCAACATTGTTAGATTATAAATTACATGAGTTGCGTTATCGGTGGCATTTTTCATTGAGATCATTCTTGAGGAGTGTTCGCTCGCTTCAGATTCAATGATTGAATTTTTTATTGCTTCTTGAACATAACTTCTTAAAAGCGAGTCCACAATCTCTTCTGGTGCAGGTTCAATAAGATAGTCTTTTGGCTCTTTTGAATCTTTCACCTCTGCCTGTGGTACTTCTATTTTCACTGGTAAAATCCTTGTCATAGTTGGTTCAGTTTTTAGAACAGAGATAAATTTGTTATAAAAAAGGACGATTTCAAAATAACCTTCATTTAGATACTTCTCAAGGGCCATATTAAAAATGGCGGAAACATTACTCATAGGGTTATTTGCTGAGAAGTCGGCAATGATATTAGCCCCTAAACGACTTAGATAAACCGCCTTTTTTCCAGTAATAATGAAGTCGGTATTTGCAAAATCGGTATTTTGATTAATAAAACGAAATAGATTAATATTAAAACCTCCACACAGGCCTTTATTTGAAGCAACAACCAAGGCAAGCCGCTTCTTTACAGGTAAATTTTCTTTCTCAACTAACAGTGGAGAGAATTTTGATTCCACCTTCGGCATTATTTTGGAAATAATTTTTTTAATCTCCTCATCATATGGTCTTCCTTCAAGAGCCTCAGCTTGAGCCTTCTTCATTTTTATTGCGGAAATCATTTCCATAGCATTAGTAATCTTCTTTACGTTTGTTACCGATTTTATTTTTTTTCGTGTTTGCCTTAGGTTCATATAGCTACTTCTTTTACAATTTTTTCTAGAACTTTTAAGTCGTCGTCCGATAAAACTTTAGTTTTTTCGATTGAACTAAGGACTTTTGGAGCTTTTAATCTTAAGTCTTCTAATAATTTCTCCTCAAATTCACTTACCTTATCATTATCAACTTCATCCAAATAACCATTTGTCGCTGCCCAAATGATAGCAACTTGAGAGGCTAAAGAACTGGGTTGACCTTTTTTCTGTTTTAATACTTGCGTAACTTTTGCTCCTCTTTTGAGTAATTTTTTAGTTTCCTCATCTAATTCTCCCTCAAACTGTGAAAATGCAGCTAAAGCGTTATACTTGGCTAGATCTAACTTTAATCTACCGGCAACCGACTTCATAGCCTTAGTTTGAGCCGTACCTCCAACTCTTGAAACGGATAACCCGACATTTATAGCAGGCCTTATTCCAGCATTGAAAAGGTCGGCTTCTAAGAAAATTTGACCATCGTTAATTGATATTACTTTCGTTGGGATGTATGTTGAAAGATCTCCTTCCAAAGTTTCAATTACAGGTAAGGCAGTTATCGAGCCACCCCCATACTTTTCACTCATACGACATGACCTTTCAAGGAGACGAGAATGAAGGTAAAAAACGTCCCCTGGATAAGCTTCACGCCCTGCTGGTCGCCTCAAGATTAAAGAAATCTGACGATATGACCAGGCATGTTTAGTAAGATCATCATAAATAATAAGAACGTCTTTTCCTTTGTCCATAAAGTACTCTGCTATTGCCGTCGCTGAATAAGGTGCTAAATACTGCATTGAGGCAGGGTCTGATGCGGAAGCAGAGACCACTACTGTGTAGTCCATAGCTCCCCTACTTTTTAGAAGGTGAACAAGAGAGGCGGTTTTTGAGGTTTTTTGTCCAATTGAGCAATAAACACAGATCATATTCTCATTTTTTTGATTTAGAATAGTGTCAATTGCAATAGTAGTTTTACCTGTTCCTCTGTCTCCAATAATCAACTCTCTTTGACCTCTTCCGATAGGAATAAGGGCGTCAATTGCTTTTATTCCAGTCTGAACTGGTTGATTGACCGCTCTTCTCTTAATAACTCCAACAGCAATTCTTTCAACAGGGTATCTTTTTGTCGATTTAATCTTTCCTTCTCCATCAATCGGAGTACCTAATGCATCAACAACTCTTCCTATAACCTTATCATCGACGGGAACAGAAAGTTTAACCCCCATCGCCTTAACTTCTTCACCTGCTTTTATTTTTAAATAATCTCCAAGAATGATTGCTCCTACTTCATTCTCCGTAAGGTCGATAACGTAACCGACAATACCTGATGAAAACTCAATTAATTCGCCATAAGAGACGTTGTCTAATCCACTTAATATAGCAACACCATCTTTAATTTCATTCACTATTCCTATCTCCTCTTGCTTAAGTGAAATTTTTGTTTTAGATAGCTCTTTTTTTACGGTGTTTATGTATTCATCAATCACTTTCATAGATTATCTTTTTTAAATTTGCTAACGCGCCTTTAAGACTAACATCATAAACCTTAGAACCCTTTTTTATGACAACTCCTGCAAGCAAGTTATTATCAACGACGTATTTAGCATTACTTAGATCAAAATCTCTAAACTTCGATTTTAAGAGTTGTATCTCTTCAGATCCTAGTTTATAAGCACTGTAAACAACTACACCATAGTTCTCCCTTTCCGAATTATTCACGTTTAATTTCTTTAGTTCATCCTTTACCTCACTGCGAACTTTATCTGATAGAAAGGTCTTTATGTCATCTTTTAACTTTGGTAATGTATTCATTTTAGTTCAAGTTCTTTAAAATTCTCTGTGTAACTTTCTTTTTAGTGTTCTCATCAAGAGCAAAAATAAGTCCTTCATTAACAAGCTCAATACTTAGATCGGCAACTTTCGACTTTACATCTCTATATAGAGCATCTCTTTCTGCTTCCATTTGAGTTTTCATTTTGTTCTTTATCGACTCTGCTTCTTTTTGAGCTTTCTCTAATATTTCATCTGTTAGAGCTTCGGCTCTTTTTTTAGCATCATCTAAAAGTTTCTTTAGTTCTTTCTGGCTTTTTTCGTTAAACTCTTTTTCCTTTACCACCAATCCTTCTTCAATCCTCTTTGCATCTTGAAGGTGCTTATCCTTGTCTTTTTCTCTCTGTTTTTCATCTGTAATAAACTTAGAAAAAGGTGCCATTATAAACTTTTTAACTATAATAAAGAACAACACAAAGTTAATAACTTGAGCAATCAACAACCTAAGATCAATTCCTAAATTTTCCATATATTAATTTTTTACTGTTTTATGTAAAAATACAGTATTTCTAATTATGTGAACTTAATAATTAGAGCAACTACCAATGCGTAAATAGCAACAGCCTCAGCAAAGGCAATTGCCAAAATCATCGTTGTTCGAATTGATGATTCCGCTTCAGGATTTCTGCCTAAAGCCTCCATAGCCTTAGCGCCTATATTACCGATTCCAATAGCTGGAGCCATAGCACCTACAGCCATTGTTATAGCGACTGCGATCATCTTCATAGAATTTGCGTCCATATTTTTACACCTCCTCAGTGTTTATAATCATTACTAATTTTTAACAATTAATGACTATAAGACTAATGATGTGCGGTTACGGCTCCGCTGATAAAAACTGCTGTTAACATGCTAAACACCAATGCTTGGACAAATCCGACAAATACTTCAAGAATAATAAACGGAAAAGAAGCTAAGACCGGAACCAAGAAGGCAACGATTGTTAAAAGCACCTCTCCAGCAAAAACGTTTCCAAAAAGTCGGAAGGAAAATGATAAAACTTTTGAAAATTCAGAGACTATTTCAAGAATTCCTAAAAAGAAGTTAATTGGATTTGTAAAATTAAGAAATTTTTTAAAATAATTAATTCCCAAATATTTAACTCCATAAAATTGAATCGCTCCAACAGAAATCAAAGCTAAAGCGAAGGTTGTATTAAGATCGGCGTTGCCTCCTCTAAATAGTGGGAAGTGCATTTTTTCACCATGTTCTATCACGCTAACTAGAATACTCCCTACCCCAGGCAGAAGACCAAACCAATTCTGTAAAATGATGAACATAAAGAAAGAAAATAGCAGAGGAAAAATAACCATTATCTTATCTCCCAAAATACTTTCGAACATCTGGTAGATGGTGTGGACGATGAAATGAACAACATAATATAAACCAGATTTCTTTTTCTTCTTAGATTGTGTGTAGTAATGAATGGCTAGGAAGAAAAAGAGGATAACGACAATTGAAGCGGTAAAAAGAGAGTTAGTTATAGGGAAACCAAAGATATGAAATATTGTTTCCGGTTTAATGCTAATCTCTGGCATTTAATTTTTTGTCAATCTGTACAAATTATAAAATGTGCTCACAAGTCCAAACACAATCCCTACCAAAACAAAATAACGAAACCCAAACTTTTTATCAATATATAAACCCAAAAAAACTCCAACTAACAGTGGCGTTAACAAATAATAACCTATACTGAAATATTTTGCAAGATGATATTTTTCTATTTCATTTAATCTACTGTTATTTTTACCAGTCTTTTTTTCTTGATTTAAACTTTTTGTAGCTCGTAACTTTAAATTTTTATCAAAGGTATAAAAGTTTTTCATACTTGCTTTGACTCAAGATCTATGGCATTTTCAATTATTACACCCAGCCTGCCATCCCTATCATTTACCTTTCCCTTAAACATAATAATTTTGTTAATCATCAATATGGCTTTTAATTTTGCATAAGCTTTGGGGAATATAACCGCTTCTATACTGCCCGTTTCGTCGAAAACCTGTATTACCGCCATCTCGTGATTATCTTTCCTTGTCTTCAAAACTTTTTTACCACTAATAATTCCCGCCAGAATTATATCTTTATTATTATCTTCCGGTACAAGATCGACCATCTTTTTGGTCACTTTATGTTCGATTATTTTCTGAAATTTGCTCAAAGGATTTCCCGCTATCAAGAACCCGATCACTTCCCTTTCCATATTAAACAGTTCGTCGTCGGAAAACTCATCCATTGGTTTAAAATCATCCGGCAGGCTTTTTGTAGAAGAAATGTCTTCGAAAAGATCAAACTGACCTTTGTCTACTTTATTTTTGAAAGATTGTACTTCATTGACAAGGTTAGGATAATGTTTGATTAGCGTCGCTTTGTTGGCAAATCCGGAAAAAGCGCCTGCTTTTATAAGACTCTCAACTGTCTTTTTGTTTACTCTTCTAAGGTCAATCCTTGTTAAAAAGTCTCTGAAACTGATAAACAGCCCTTGTTTCCTGGCATCGAGTATTGAGTCAATCGCCGACTGTCCGACATTCTTGATGGCCGACAAACCAAATCTGATTGCATCTTTCTCTATCTGAAAGTTGTACTCGGATCGGTTGATATCGGGCGGTAAGACCTTAATCTCCATCCTGCGACACTCTTCAATAGCCTGTGACATCTTTATCTCCCTCTGCGGGCCGGCAACGCCTTGCAACTCCGCGGAAAGCAATGCCGTCATAAATTCAACAGGATAATTTGCTTTAATATAGGCCGTCCAGTAAGCGATCAGAGCGTAGGAAGCCGAATGCGGCTTGTTGAATCCGTAAGCGGCAAACTTTTCCATAAATTTCCATAGGTTTTCAACCACGGCTTTCTTGTAACCTTTATTTATACAACCGTTATAAAACTTTTCTTTTTCCTTCTTCATTAGTTCTTTTTTCTTTTTTCCCATTGCCATTCGTAGGTTGTCCGCCTCACTCATGGAAAAACCGGCTAACATATGAGCAATTTCCATTACCTGTTCCTGGTAGACTAATACACCATACGTCTCCTCGAGAATCGGCTTTAGATCGGGATGCAGATACTTTATTTTTTTGGAATTTTTTTTACCTTCAAGAAAAAGAGGGATAAGATCCATCGGCCCGGGACGATATAAGGCTACCATCGCTGTAATATCGGACATCCTGGTCGGTTGCAGATCCTTAGCCAACCTTCGCATTCCGCCAGATTCAAGTTGAAAGACACCGACGGTATTTCCGTCCGAAATAAGTTTGTAGGTTTTTTCATCATTAAGTGGCACGGTGTGAATATCGATCTTTTTACCGGTAATATTATGGACATAGTTTAAAGCTTCTTCAATCGTAGTTAGGTTCCTTAAACCGAGAAAGTCTACCTTGAGAAGTCCTACCGCTTTTTGATTGGAAACGGCATTTAGATCAAGACAGTACATGTCGTACTGGGTAATGATCTTTCCTTCCTTTGAGTCTCTTTGTAAAGGTACGTACTCGGTCATAGTTTTATCGGAGATGACGACGCCTGCCGCATGAACGGATGAGTGCCTAGGCAGACCTTCGAGACGCCGGGCGATATCCAGCACTTTCTTAACATCAGGTTCGGTCTGGTATGCAAACTTCAGCTGGGCTGACTCTTCTAGCGCCGCCGCGATAGTCATCGAGAATCCCTGTTTGCCAAATGGGATCATCTTGGCAATCCGGTCACCTTGACTATAAGATAGACCTAAAGCTCGTGAAACATCTCGGACGGCCAATCTGGCTTCCATACTCCCGAAAGTTATTATCTGGGCTACTTTATCTTCCCCGTACTTTTCCGTCACATAATGAAGGACCTGATCTCTTCGCTTATCGGCAAAGTCGATGTCAATATCCGGTGGTGTCGGTCTTTCCGGATTAAGAAATCGCTCAAACGGGAGATTATAGTCAATAGGGTTGATATCGGTAATTCCTAAAATATAGGCTACCAGGCTGCCCGCCACCGAACCTCTTCCCGGTCCAACCGCAATTCCTTTATTTTTCGCCCAGTTGACAAAATCTTGAACTATAAGGAAATAAGTAGCATAGCCTTTTGAGGTAATAATCTTAAGTTCATAATCTATTCTTTTGTCGACGGTTGCTTTGTCATAGCTGGAAACTCTTTTTATCCTTGCGGATACAAGATTTCTTAGGTAGTCTTCTACCGAAGAATCGTCAGGCGTCTTGAATTCGGGCAAAATCCAGCTCCCCATAGGTATTTCCAGATTGCATTTTTCAGCTATTTTAAGCGTATTTTCAATCGCTTCGGGAAGATCGATAAACAATCCTTTCATCTCTGCGGCCGATTTAAAATAATAGTCGGGGATTTCAAACATCGACATCGGTCTGTCCTTTTCTATTATTGTTCGCTGGGTTTGAATACATAAAAGTATCTCTTGAGCATAGGCATCTTCTTCATTAAGGTAGTGGACATCGTTTGTCGCAACTAAGGGTACTCCATATTTTCTTGATAGCTTTATCAAACCGTCATTGACTTTGTTAAGTTCGGGCATCTTGGGATGCCTTTGTATTTCCAGATAAAAATCATCTTTAAAAATGTCCAGATATCTTCCAAGGATCTTTTCAGCCTGTTCGTTCTGATCTTCTTTTAAAAGAGTAGATATCTCACCGTTTAAACATCCCGAAAGAACGATCAATCCTTGACGGTATTTTTCCAATAGCTCAAAGTCAACTCTCGGTTTATAATAAAATCCGTCAAGAAATGCATCGGTAATCATCTTCATCAAATTTTTATAACCGGTTAAATCTTTACTTAAGATAGTCAGGTGAAACTGATCACGGTCGATACCGTTCTGTTTGTCGAGACGTGAATTTTTAGCCTTGTATGCCTCCACTCCTATGATAGGTTTTATCCCCATCTCCTTCGCTTTCGTATAAAACTTAAAAGCTCCATACAGTGCTCCATGATCAGTGATGGCAACGGCCGGCATTTTATAAGAAATAGCCTTTTCCAATACTTCGTCTATACGGTTAAGTCCGTCGAGAAGAGAATATCCCGTATGTACATGTAAATGAACAAACGACATAATAATTTTTTCAATCAATCAGTTTTTTAATTACCGTCTTCCGAGCCAGGTCTTCATACTTGGTATCAAGGTTTTTTAGTTTTATCTTTCGCTTGTATTTCAATTGTAATGCCTTTTGGACAAGCCAATCGGTCAGTTCAGGATTTTTTGGTAACAAAGGCCCGTGAGAATAAGATCCGATACTGTTTTTGTAAACCATTCCTTCAGTACCGTCTTTACCATTATTTCCAAAACCCTTTAAAATTTTACCAAAAGGTTGAGTCCCTTTTCCAAGATAAGTTCGTCCATTATGATTTTCAAAGCCGACAAACCGTTTATCTGGAGCAAAAAATGGATTAAAAACCATGTCGCCTACTAAACGTTTTTCCTTCTCTTGGCCGCTCTGCGTATAGAGATCAAAAATATCCAATCCTTCAAGGATCTTGCCCTCACTTGTTTTATAATACTTGCCGAGAAACTGGAAGGCGCCGCAGATATAAAGCCCGGGAATTCCCCTTTCAATCGCCTTTTTCAAAAATATTCCTTTCTCCGCTCTTAGATCTTTAGCAACTATTTCTTGCTGTAAATCTTGCGCGCCCCCCATAAAAAATAAATCTGCCCGATTGATCTTATCGACCGAGTCGGCGACCGAGATTGTGATTACCGTTGCACCAATCCCTCTTGATCGAGCTCGATATAGTAACGCGATAACATTTCCTCTATCACCATAGGTACTCATCAAATCCGGATATAGCCAGCCTATTTTTAGATTCATTTTGTTTTATTACCAACTAATATTTTTCGTACTTCAAGCATTGCCGAATATGTTGCCAAGACAAAAAGCGGTTCATTTTGCTTTAAATTCATAATCGATTTTGCAACAGCCTCTTCGGCCGAACGGTATACTTTTAATTTAATTCTTCTGACTTTATCGATAGGAAGCAAGACGGTTTCATACTTTAAACGAAGATACATTTCAAACGCCCGATCACCGCCAATAGATATGTATTTGGCAGTTAGTAGAAGTCTGTCAAAGTCCACATCCCAGATCCATGAAATATCTCTGCCGTCGGGTATCCGATCGTTTAGCAGTATCAAAAAATTTTTATTTGATCTTATCTTGGTTTTGAAGAGTGTTTCCAAAGTCTGATTGAAGCCGACGGGGTTTTTGACCAGATGAAGAAAGACTTTCCGTTCTCGATAAATAATGGCTTCCTGACGTCCAAAAATAGGCATAAATCCGGATAATAGATAATTTAAATCTTTATTCTTTATCGGGGTGACTTCGTTTTCGATAAACAGGAGCGCGGCGTTTACGTTATAGATGTTGTAAAGACCTTCTAAGGGATATTTAAGACTTCTATCAGCAAAGTCCTCAACTTTGGGAGAAGAGATACCGCAATTTTCGCAAAGATATTTACCTAAGTGGCTAAAGGAAATCTTTTGAAACTGCAAGGGATGAAAACATGTTGGGCAATAACTAAAATCAATATCATGAGGCAAATCCGTACGCTTCATCTTACCGATGTCCACTCCAAAATAATTCTTACGACAATCAAGATCTTTGACGAGATAGTATAGATAAGGATCATCTCCGTTGGTAAATATCTGTGTATTCGGTGTCAATTGTTTAAAGGCCTTCAACCAGCGATTATGAATCTCGTTTACTTCACCATAACGGTCAAGTTGATCCCTAAAAAGATTAAGAACAATTATTGCCGAAGGAGTAATCTGTTGAAGTACAAAAGGGAGATTAAACTCGTCTACTTCAAATAAGGCATAATCATACTCCAATCTTCCGGTCAAAGTTGCGTTTTTCAAAAAAGCGGAGGCTATTCCATTCAATAGATTAGCACCCTCGTTGTTCCGAAAGCATTTTTTACCAAGTTTTTTTAAGATATGATCGATTAGGGAAGAAGTGGTTGTCTTGCCGTTAGTACCGACTATAAGAACGCAATTGAGTTGTTTATTCATTTTCAATAGGTCTTTGACGAAGTTTTTATTCAATTTTAGTAGAATGTGTCCGGGCCAAGTTGACCCGTCACCCAAACTAAACACTCTTATTAAAAAAAGTACAAATTTGCCGAAGATTATATTAATAAAAATCATTGCCTAATTTTATCATTTTAAACGATGTCGGACAGACTAAAATACCTTTTATTACATAGACCGAAGTAGTCTTATCCTTTCATCAATCGGCGGATGGGTTGAAAAAAGGTTGGACAACCAGTTCGAAAGCCGTTTATCCAGAAAAGGGTTAGCGATGAATAAGTGAGCCGTAGAAGTTGAAGCCGTCTTGATACCGGGATAGAGTGAGATTTTTTTTAGTGCGGAAATTAATGCGGCCGGATTACGGGTTATCAGCGATCCCGAAGCATCGGCAAGTAACTCTCTTTTTCTGGAGATAGACAGTTGAATTAAAGTGGCCACTATAGGAGTAATAAGGAGAACAATGATAAACATAAAAAAAGCTACAGGCGAACGACCGCCATCGTCGTCATTACGATCTCGCCACCAAAAGCTTCTAAATACCCAATCCGATACAAGAGCCAGAGTACCTACCAAAACAGCGATAAGTGATGACAAAAGGATATCGTAGTTTTTGATATGGGATAGCTCGTGCGAGATGACCGCCTCAATTTCACTTCTATCCAAATTCCTCAAAAGGCCGGTGGTTGCGCAAACCACCGCATGGTTTGGATCTCGACCGGTAGCGAAAGCATTTAGCGAAGGATCTTCAAGAACATATAATTTAGGCATTGGAAGACCGGCGGCCATAGCTAAATTTTCCGTTGTTGTATAGAAATCAAAGTAGTCTTTTTTTTGTGTCGGTTTCGCTCCCGTAGTGAAAAGAACGATTTTATCAGAATAGTAATAGCTTGTAATCGATGATGCGACCGAAATGATCAATCCGAGGACCAAGTAGCTTAACGAGGATTCAAAATAACGTCCGATGATATAAAAAAAACCGGTGAAAATCAGCACAAACAAAAACATAGCCAAATATGCCTTTGACTTGTTTTGCCTAATCAAAGAGTAGGGTGACATTAGTATTTAGAAACTGACCGAAACCTTTTTCTTTTCCTCCTCGGTCGCGGTAAAGAATTCAAATTCCTTGAACGCAAAAATACCGGCGATTAAATTAGACGGAAATACCTCACCTTAGTATTAAAATCAAGGACATTGGAATTATAGAACTGTCGCGAATAAGCGACTTTGTCTTCAGTATCTTCCAGTTGTCTCTGAAGATCTTTAAAATTATCACTGGCCTTAAGCTCCGGATAAGCTTCGGCTACAGCAAAAAGACTCTTTAAAGCTCCCGATAGCATATCGTTGGCCTGGGCTTTTTTTTCCAGGGTATCGGCCTTCATGAGGGCGCTTCTCGCTTTAGTAACCTCGGAGAAAACTGTCTTTTCATGCTTTGCATAGCCTTTAACCGTTTCAACTAAGTTAGGAATTAAATCTGCGCGTCGTTTTAGTTGAACGTCAATCCCCGAGAGAGCTTCCTGAATTCTTGTTTTTAAAACAACGAATCCATTATATTGAGCAACAAAATAAACAACTACCAACACCAACAATCCAACTACAATTAACATATTTATTAAATCAACTATTAACGAAATAATTATACTATAATCGAAATTGTGAAGTACATCGATTTTTTATTAAAACATTCAAACGCTAAGTCTTTGTTCCTTGACGCAGGAATAAACGATATCGAGCTCGCCTATGATCTGCACGATAAAGGCTTTAAAGGTAAGTATTTTGGCGTGGATTCCGATTTTAAAAAATTGAAACGCATAAAAAATTTAAACAGAGATCTTAAATTTGCAAAACATTTCAAAATGGCGGTTGAAAAGATGAATTTCAAAGACTGCTATTTTGATTTTGTTTTAGTTAAAAATCTTATTGAACACCGTCAATATTATTCAAAGAGTCTAATCGAGCTCGCCAGAGTAACCGGAAAATTTCTCATTTTGGAAATGGAAATTAAACCCCTTCTTTTCCTTCCGGACAAAATTTCTAAGGATAAAGACGGAATCTACTCAAACCGCTACAACTTGCAAAAGCTTTTTGTATTTCTAAAAAAGCATCGGTTGATAAACCCTAAAAAATTGTTCGAGGATTGGAATTCGGTAGTATTTGTCTTTGAAAAAAAGAGTTAGTTAGCGAACCTACGATTCTTCTTGCGCGCCCAGGGGGAATCGAACCCCCCTCTGTTCCGTGACAGGGAACTATTCTAGCCGATGAACTATGAGCGCTTAGAGATATTTTATCAACTTTAAATCCGTTTTCAAACAGTATTGCAATTGTAAAAGATCATACGATATAATAGCATCGGAAAATATGAAAAAAAATTATTATAAAAAAAGCATAAATTACGAGAGACTACTTATTACGACAGTGCGACGTAGATATATAGATCTTGCAATCGGAATGATGAGTTTTTATTTTGTTATTGTGATTTCGATCAAGGTCTTTCCTTTCCAAGTGAAACTACCAAACGTAAACAATAAAAAAATCGATAAACTGGCGAAGCCAAGAACACCCGTTAAAACATACACCGTCGCCGAAGGTGATGATCTCTGGCATATTGCGGAAAAATTCTACGGTTCGGGTTTTAACGCCTACGACATATCCGTTGCCAACAAAATAAATTCGTTATTGCCGATAGAAGTAGGTCAAAAATTAGTGATACCGAAGGTGGCAAGGAGACAGCCGACGGTTGGTGAGATTTCGGCGATCTCAACTCAAGTTACTTACACCGAAGGAAAATATATAGTTCAACCGGGAGATTCCTTATCGAGTATTTCGCAAAAGGTCTACGGGGATCTTTTTGCTTGGCCGAAAATTCTTCAGGCCAACAATCTTCCTAATGCCGATATTATCGAAGTTGGAATGATCTTAACAATCCCGCGTTGATGATTAATTCCTTTAGCCAAGTAACCCATAACCAAGCTTTCAACCAACCAAGTAATTGTAGAAAAGCGTTTTCCAATCATTTATCATTAGGTATAATATAGCCAAAAGCAGTTATGCGGGATTAGTACACCGGCAGTATGCCACCTTCCCAAGGTGGAGAAGGGGGTTCAATTCCCCTATCCCGCTCGCCCTTTTAGCTCAACGGCAGAGCAGCGGTATCGTAAACCGTAGATGTCAGTTCAATTCTGACAAAGGGCTCATGAAAAATATTTCAAAAACAATTTATATTTACCTATTTCTCATAGCCCTAACCGTAATTTTAATCTTTACGGTTGGATTTAAGCTTATCCTAAACTCTTCTATATTTATCGCTAATTTTTTTAATAATAAAAAGGAGGTTCCGTTCAGTAAAACTACCGAAACCTACGGCAGTCTGACTATTGATAATATCCCAGTTGCTACAAACACTCCGGAAATCGTCGTCGGCGGTTCCGTAATTAACTATGAAAAAATACAGTTCTACCTGAACGAGAGGAAAGTAAAAGAAATCAAGCCCTATTCATCCGATTCCTTTTCCGAAACGATTAGCGACTTAAAAGAAGGGAATAATACCATCTATCTTAAAGCCGCCTCTATCGATACGAATTTCGTAAAGAAATCAGACCCCTACAATGTTTTTCTTAAGACGACGATGCCTAAGTTGGAAATAACCGAGCCAGCCGACGGTAGCGTCGTTTCAAACCAAGAAATTACCATAAAAGGACAAACCGATAAAGAAGTATTTGTAAAGATCAATGATCTCCCGATAACTGTCGATGTCAATGGTAACTTCCAAACCACTACCAGGCTTACGGAAGGTGAGAATAAACTATCAATCACTGCTGAAGATATTGCTTCAAATATCGAGTCAAAGATTCTAACAATCACGTATCAAAAAGAAGATTAATTGACAGGTAAAGAATAAACGGATGAAGTATTACATTATCAAATAACGAAAACAAAAAAAGAAAAGCTAATATCGGTCGGGCATTTCTAAAATCTCTCCAGAGGTACAGCAAGGCGTAGAGGAAAGTGGAGAGTCCCAACAATCCGGTGCTAATCAATATTGTCATATAGCTTGAAGAAAAAGTCGAACTCGAGTGATCGTCCGGTGCTTTGTTTCTGACAAATCTAAGGCGATTATATCCGAACCCCAGAAAAGGCTTTTTTACAAATAAGCTTATCCCCTCTTTGTAATCCTTTATTCGGGCGGTAATCGTAAACGAACGATTAATTTTTGATCCCTCGCCAAAAGGTTTAGGCACTGTTATAGCAATAGCAATAAAAATAATAATTAAGAAAAAAACTTGCTTTATTTTTTGATGACGAAGCGCAGCATAGATCAATCCAAAGAAGAATGATATATAACCGCCACGCGAGAAGCTGAAAAGAAGTAAGATTGCAAATACCAGCCTCGTCGGATAATTAGTCGAGTAAAGACCGATAATACCGAAAATCGCGGCCGCCGTCGAAGTATCTAGAAATACACCGAAGGTTCTACCGAGATGAGGATCCCACCCGAGATACTGCAGATTGCGAAGGTCGGGATAAAGAAAGTATTGGATTAGCGCTCCTCCTACGATCAACACCGACATCATAAAGATATTTTTTTGTATAACCTTCTTTAGCTTGATATGTCCGAATATCTCTTCCATAAGGTATATGAAATACATTCCATATAGTAACAGCCTTAATAAATATAAAAAGCCGACAAAGTTCTCATATAAACTATATTTACCAATGTCAACAAGGAGGGAAACAAATGCAAAAACAAAAAATAAAAATGCTAAAGGGTAGTTTTTAAGTGCCTTTTTTGATGGTCCTAACCGATATTTAAAAATTAAGATTAATAACTGAACCGATAGAAAAACTTCGTACAAATAAAAATTAATTTGCTGATTGAAAAAAGAGAGTCTACCTGCCTGACCCAAGGAAAATAAAAACCCGGTCAAATAGAATAATGCTGCCATAGTTTAGCTCTTACCAGAAATGAATGAAACGACATAAGAAAGGAGTAGACAAATCCGGCGGCACCGTCCAAAATGCCTAACAAAAAGAAGTAGCTAATGAAAAACTTCACTAAAGGATACAGCACAATTTGGAAGATTCCGCTTTTTTTTCCTTGAGCAGCCAGCTGTTTGGCTCTTAGTGAAGAGTATTGATTAATATCGGAAATAAATTCTCTTAACGTCTGATGTGGATAGTGATTAATGTAACCTTTAAGTTTTTTTTCATGATAACCTTCGTATGATCTGAATACTTCGTGGACGTTACCGACCCATTCTCCACTTCCTTTTTTTACCAAACGGCTAATTCCATAGACTCTCGAAAGTAAAACTTCACCATATCGAATCTCCTTTTTCCAAAAGAAATCCCTTCTTTTCAAACGGTAACTTCCTATCCTGTTAAGATTCCCTCCTTTATCAAGATCTTTGATTTCGTTAATCAAGTCCTGGCTCAATTCTTCATCGGCATCGATAAAAATGTTCCAGTCGTTTCCGGATTTTCCAAGCGCATAATTTCTCTGTTTGGCAAAGTTGCCGCTAACCCGATGTTTAAATATCTTGACATTAAATTTACTAACAGAGTTTTCTTGAAGGAATAGTTCTGCATTTCTAATAGTATCGTCATAAGAAAAGTCGTCGACAATAATAACCTCATCACAAAAAGATAGTGATTTTAAACACCTTACGATATTCTTTTCCTCGTTTTTTGTAATTACGATTCCGCTAATTTTCATTAATACAATTTTACCAACTTTCTAACATAATCTTCCCAGTTAAAAATTTTTCTTAATACATTTATCGTTTTCTGATCAGGTCTTTTGATCGTGGAATTTAATAGTTTGATAAAACCATTTTCGGATTTTGCCACGTGAACAAATGGTTCCAGCTCTGGAATGATTGCCGACTTAAGACCGATTACAGGACAGCCTAAAGACAGCGCTTCCAAGACCGGTAAATTAAAACTCTCATAGTCGGAAACCGTCAATAATGCCTTGGCTCCAAGATATAGTTTGATTAGTCTTGGCCGTGGACAACCGCTGGTAACCATCTTTATATTTACCCCCTTTATTGACCTTAAAAAATCAATATTCTTTATCGGGTGATCCATTCCGACAAATAGGTAATATTCATTAATAGATTTTTTAACTAGATTTTTTTTGTTGTTCGAAATATCGAATGGGATTCCAAATAATAGAACCTTGATCCTCTCTTTGATTTGCGGATAGATCTCAGCAAGCTCTTTTTTCACTTTGATTGAGGAAACGACAAGGTAGTCGGATCGACATACCATCTCTTTCAACTGAAATTTAAGTCTGCGAAGACTTGCCTTCGAGTATTTATTTTGAAAAAAATAATACGATAGACCGTGGCAAAAACTGATTACCTTCCCCGAAACATACAATGGTAAAGCCTGATTAAAGGCAAGAAATACATCTTTCTTATTAATAAACTCTTTCAGAGATACTTGGGCCTTCATCCATGCAAGACGCGGAAAATTGCGTTCAAATCGATAGAAATAGTACCGATTATTCTTGTCAAATTTCTTTAACGCCCTTATCAGATTCTCGGAAAAAACATAGTTCCCAAAACGATGATATTTGTCTGTGTCTAAACCAGCGGCATCAACCGAAACGATTTTCATAGGCTTTTTTTAGGAAAAAAAATAAAATTAATGTGTTAAGCAGCTCCCCGCTTAAGCTTATCCAGGCCGACGCATAGTAAGAATACTTGGGAATAAAAAAATAATTTAGGAGCAGATTATAACCTGCTTGGAAAAGAAAAACATATATGACATAGTATGCTCTTTTTAAGGCATAGATACCGTTTAATGCTACCGATGTTAATAAAATAAGCGGAAGAGAGAAGATGATAATACGTAATACCGGTAAGGAACTGCTATAGTTACCTTTTATTACAAATGGTAGGAGTATCGGAGAAAGGAAATAAAAACCAAAGGCTATAAATCCGCCTAGAACCGTAACCATTAAAAAATCTTTTTTAAGCTTCCCAATAAACTTCTCTTTTTGTCCGGTTGCCGCCAAATCGGAAAAGATCGGAATCGAAGCGACATTATAGGCGACAACAATGAACATCAAGGCATCGAGAAAACGATATCCTGCCGAGTAGATTCCGACCGCTTTCTGACCCTTAAAATAGTTTAATATCAAAACATCGACTTTCGAATAGAATCCCGCCAACAGGCTGATAATTAGAAATACCACCGACTGCCTGGCAATCAAGAACCATTTTCTAAGATCAAATATAAAATTGAGAGAATCGATCCGTCTCTTAATCAATATATAATTAGCAAACCCGTATAAGGTATAAAACGTAGCTATAATCCAGAATAGTGGGTGTATTTTCTTGTAGATTACGATGAACAAAATCATTACCGATACCAAAATTGTTTGAAAGATCATCGAGATTAATGAAGCAAAATATGATTTATGTTCAATAGATGAGATGATTAGAAATGTACCGGAGAACATATTTGAAAAAATTACAAAGGAAGTCAGAAATATCGGAAGATAAAGAGTTTTCTGATACTTAAAGATCAAGATAAATATCAAAGTCAACATAAAAGTTAATATTGACAGGACCATCCGAAACGAAAAGAGATCCGAAAGCCGCTTTGTATTATTTAGGTTTAGATTCACCAAGCCATATGAGGTCGTCCCAAAATCCAATAACGGTGAAAATAATCCGATATGTGTCCAAGCCAGAGTATAGACCGCATAGTCTTCTGGTTTAAAATAGTTTATTAACAAGATAAAAAGTATAAAATGCAGGATTTTGTTTAATAAGGACGATAAATTTAAGCTTAAAAAATTGAGATAAAAGGGCCTTTTAACGATTTCTTCGTATAAAGTTTTAGGAGCTCTGACGATTTCCCGCAATTTTTGATAACCGCTCCCATATTTAAATAAAAACTTAAGTCTGTTTTTAAATAGATATTTTTCTTTTTCCGCATTTGTTCTTGAAAGTTCGAAATGTCGGTAGATACTTCCGCTATCGACTCCGACTTTAAAGCCCGATTTATTTGCTCGAAAACAATAATCGACTTCTTCGTAATACATAAAGTAACTCTCGTCAAAGTAACCTATCTCGTCAACGACTTTTATTTTAATAAACATCAGTGATCCCGATACAAAATCAACTTTCGAAAATCTATCAGCCGGCTTTTTAGTGATCAATCCTCCGCTCATCCTCCAGCGATCGATAGTGCCGCCATAGTATATTTTATTATCCTGCTTCATTGCTAATCCCCAAACGTCAAAGTGTTTAGCCGTTTGGATAATTTTCTTGAAAGTTAATTCCGAGAGCGATATATCGGGATTGGCAACCACAAAAAGCTCGCAGCCTTCGGCGATAGCCGTCTTAATCCCGATATTTACTCCAGCGGCATACCCTCTTCCGGTATTGGTGTTATCGACAAAGTAAATTTGATAGTCCGAAAAGCCTAATTCTCTTACCTCTTTTTTCAATCGAATCTTTTCCTTAGGCGGGGTTTTATAGAGAATAAATATGAATCCTGTTTTCATCTTCATTTAAAAGCCAATAATAAGTAAGTAAGAAATTCCATATACGCAAAACCTAAATCAAGCGGTATTCTGAAAAATCCGTCTTTATAACCCTTATCTTCAACAAACCTTGCCCAGAACATATGAACAGGATAAAGAAATATTTTTTTGAAAGAACTTCTTTCTTTATTTTTAAATTTAATTACCGCCATTTTTTTGGAATAATCGCCAAACTTTTGATATACCTGTTGCAACGATCGATAGGAAAAATGATGAATCTTGTTTTTTAAATGGCCAACCTTACCTTTTTTTACAACAAACCGATTGTGAACTAAAGATGGTTTAATTTCCAGAATATTTTTTTTAAATAGCCTGATCATCGAATAATTTTCGCCTCCGTAATCTACTCTTCTCCCAAGAAAATAGTTCTGATAGGGGATGTAAAAGGCGCTATTTCGGTTTATTTTCGAGTTGATCTTTGCTTTGATTTCTTTAAACAATTTTTTGCTGACCAACTCGTCAGAGTCGAGGACCAGAACCCACCTGCTTTTGCAGAATTTAAGGCCGTATCTTCGTTGCTTGCCGATATCGGTAAACGGTTTATTTATTATTCTTACGCTTCGATGTTTTTTGAGCATTAGTCTCATTATATCTTGTGTCGCATCGATTGACCCGGAATCGACAATAACAATATCATCAAAGTCTTTTATCGATTCGATGGTTTTTTCGATGATATCGGCGTTGTTTTTCGTTATCAGCAACAAAGATACTCTTGATGCCATAATACCCTGTATTATAGCAAAAATTAGCCTCTTTACGCTCTTAAACGGTATTTTTTTGCAAGTAGCAGAATAAAAATAATCAGTATAATAATCGCAACGCCAAGCAACATCCAACGTACTCTAACGATCCATAAGGTATCGGTTTTGACTTCGTCTTTTCTTTTTACACTCTTGCCTAAGACACCCGGGTAAGTTGAGCTTTCAGACTCATCTTTTGCAAGTAAATAGTCTTTGTCTTGTGCTTGTTTTGTCGGTGAAGGATTTATCTGCGTTTCCGACTTATCTTCTTTACTATTATTTGAATCCGATTTTTCGACTATTTTATTCTGTTCTTGAATCGGAGTCGGTGAGCGTGTGACTGTTTCCATCGTTTTTGTCGGCGAAGGAACGATGGTTGGTCCTCCGGTAGGAGTAAGATAAGGTGTCTGAGTGCTACGTAAAGGCTTTGATTTATTCCGATTAAATTCAATTCGATATTCGTCAACCTGGGAGTTTGGTTCAATTGTCTTAATTTCTCCGTCTATCTCTTCCCAAAGGTCATCCGTTTCCGTAATCTGCCATACTATTAGCTGGTACTTTCCCAGATCCTTCCCTCTTACTTTTAGTGTATAGGCATCGGTCTTCGCATCCTGGAGGAAAATTATTCCATCTTCTTCTGACACAATGCTGTTATCGTATTCAACACTCATTTCGGCGGGTGAGCGCATTAAAAAGATTAGAGATGGGGTCACTTTTGTAGGAGCTCCTTCCTCGATCTGATTCTCTTGATAGTCTATCCCAAGAACGTCAAGGATTGATTTTAGGGCTTCCTTCTTAGTAATTATCTCGCTATGATCGAAATAGTATTTCATCGCGTCTACGTCCTGTGACGCACTTTTTGAAAGAACCGTATAGTCTCCCGGACCAAACAAATTATCAATAGGGCGACCGTCGGGATAATTCCCAATAATCTCGTCTATTACCGATCTTTGTTCAATTACGTATCCGGACAAGGTATTCATATCCTTTTCTCCATAGAGGGTAGTAAATTTTGGAAATATATAATCTATATTCATGTTGTATGAAGATAAATATTCGTTTCTTACGACAAGTGAGTCTAACGGAATATCGACGTTTTCTCTATTTTTTAAAAAAGTAAAAGTAGGAAACATATCCTTTAATGAAGGAAATTTTTTTTGGATAGTAATGCGATCGGATTCAATTTTTGACTTATTCAGAAGTAAAATTAACTTCTGTGCCAGCCAAATTAATGTATTTTCCCGATCTATCTCACCCGCTTCAACCGGTTTATAGAATTGAACAGCGCCAAGATGCGGTGATCCGACCGAGATAATTTTGTTAACCGCTTCGTAATTTTCTTGAGTAAATATCCTTCCAATCAAACCTCCGAAGGAGTGCCCAACAATATCAATACTTCCATTTTTCAAAATTTTATTTACCGATAAGAATTCGTCAAAGTCATGCAATATGTCTTTAATCGATTTTCTCCAATCATATTCGAATAAGAACAGGTCAATCCCCTCCCGATAACCGATATTTTTTAGAGTGTTGATAAGTCCATCATATTCATGGACAAACTTAGCTATCTTCCAGTCGGACCAAGCTACATCGCGATTATGTAAGATTGCATCTTTATTCCATGAACTCATAAATCCGGGAATTATTACAATAGGTTTTTTTACTATATTCTGATTTCCCGAAGTATCAAAAATGTATGTTGCCAAATTAAGTTGCCACTTACTATCTCTATCGAGTCCGGAGTAGTACATTTTAATTTCCGTGTCTTCTTCTATCAATGAAGGATAGATCATATGGTTGATGTCGGAATCAATTGATTTTTTTAGTACGTAGTTATCGTTACTAAATACCGATTCACAGGTTAAAGGCGAAGCGCTTTCCATAGATCTTATCCCTGTAGAGTTAGGTGTATGAAAATATATTTGAATCAAGTTGTTCCTTAAAATAAGAAAAGGCCCATCGGCACCATCAACGGAAAAATGAGGACAATCTGTCCAATTTTCCAAATCATTTGAGTACGATAGTCGTATTTTGAAACCATTATCGCCCCAAACCCCGTATGCCAAATAGTATTGATTATCCTGCTTATAGATATACGGAGCAAAATAGCCGTGCCTTTCGTTCGGATCAGTCGGATTCGGTCTTTTATAAAATTCTCTTAAATTCGTACAATTTAATTCATCATCGCAATCTGCTTGATATAGCTCATATACATCCGGTCCTATTGTCGCCGTGAAAATAAGACGACTTATGGCGCCATCTCTAAATAATCTCGGGTTTGTAAGTTCGTAATTCATTTCAATAATCTCTTTTTTTATCTCCCAAAGATAACCGTCTTCCGATTCGATCTTTACCAAAATTCTATTAGGATTATTATCTTTTATAACCGAAACAACGCCTTCGTAACCTGCACCTCTTTTGAAAATATGAAACTGCAGCGGATCGTGATAAACGTTATGAAAGTCAATTCTTAAGGGATTTGATTCAATTTTCTCAAAACCTTCGGCAAATACAATTGAGAAAGGTATAGAAATTAATGCGGTGAATAAGGCCAGTATTCCAATTAACCTACGCATGGAGAAAGTAAACCACAGTACCGTTATCCGGTCTATAGACTATACGCTACAAAAGTAGGGATTTAACTTTTTCCAACAATATAATTTTGCCGATATGCCAGTACTAAAATCCAGACAAAATAAAGCCAACAAAAATAGGAAGCTAAGTCTACAAGTAACAAATTTAAATTAAGGCTTCGGTCGACGAGTAATAAAGCAATATAAAGACTCGTTACTATCGTCGTGAACTTGACGTATCTAAAGCCCGATATAATCATAAACGGCACAAACCATGATAGATACTGAATCGAAAAATTACTTGTGAAAACGTAAAAAAATAGTAGTATCTTAAATATCTCCTTGTAAAAATCATCAGTTTGTTGTTTGGTTGTGAAGTAAAAGAATAGCCCTAAAAAAAACAATGTGGAAATTTTTTCAAATTTATACCCTATAGGCCCTATCATCTTACTAATCCCCCAAACTCCCCATAGTCCTTGGTATCCAATTAACGTTTTTGTTATCGCCATATAGTCGGACTTGAAGACAAAGAGATATGCTAACACCGAAAGAAGCGGAAGTATTATTACAATAAAGGCAACAGACAACCGTTTGACTCTTTTAATATAGTAGGTAACAAGAATAAGTGGCCATGTTTTACTTAAAACGGCGATAGAAAATGTTAAGTAGGTGCAGATATCTCTATATTTTTTTTTAATTTTAGCTTTTATAAGATAAAAACTGCTCAATAATATAAAAAATAACGGAATTGCATCAAACTGGCCATGAAAAGAAAAAATCAATATCGGAATCGGGCTTACCGCGTACAATAAAGCTTTATCTAAATCTCTTGATGTAATCAGGTAGATCAGATACAGGCAGCCTAAGTCAAAAATGGCGATAAATAATTTAATTATCAAAATCGTTCCGTTATATCCAAGTGAGAGTATACTGCTTAACCAGAAAGCGATCGCCTCCAAATATAGAAAGAATGGGAGATAAGGATGATGTAAAGATGCAACATCGGGATAGATATTAATACCTTTTGTAGTCAATTCACCAACTTTGTAATAGGAGTTGAGATCGTAATTTTTAACCCCGATAGATAATAATATTACGCCTAATCTTAATAAAAAACCAATAAATAATATCTTTTTCATAGAGCGCTTTACTAATTATAAAGTTAGTATTTTATACTATCAGTCGGATATAAACGACAATCTAAGATTTTTTACCGACACACCCGTCCAAACTTAAGCAATATTCTAACTTGAAATAGGGAGAGAAATACATCATGGAAAGGATCTTCAAGATTTAAATTTTCAAATTTATTTTTGTGGACCTAAGAGGATTTGAACCTCTAACCTCTTCAATGTGAATGAAGCGCTCTGCCATTGAGCTATAGGTCCTTACAGTCGCATATATATTATACCTTGATTGTCCATATATTTTCTTCTACAATTAATGGCTATGATCAAAGGAGTAAAAGCAGTCATAGACTTCGTAATGGACATTCTTGAAACGGTTGTCTTTATCGGCTCGATGTTTATCGTTGTCTATCTTTTCATCCTTACTCCGAATCAGGTTAAAGGAGCCTCAATGGAACCCAACTTTCATACCGGCGACTATATCTTAACAAGCCGGGTTACCTATAAGTTCAGAAAGATAGAACGCGGCGATGTAGTTGTTTTGAAGTCACCAAAGAACCCCGATATCGAATATATTAAAAGAGTTATCGCTCTTCCCGGGGAGAAGTTGCTTATAAGCGGTAACGGAGATGTTAGCGTTAATGATCGACTAATCAACGAAGGATATATCGCTGAACGTACCAATCTATGGGAGGGGGGTTGCATAAAAGCGGATGAGCCATATGTTGTTCCGACAGGAGAAGTATTTGTCATGGGTGACAACCGCCCAAGATCGTCCGATTCAAGAGAATTCTGCTCCGTTCCTATCCAAAGCCTGATTGGCCAGGTATTCTATCGATACTTTCCCGTCAACAAAGTTGGGACCATCACCAATCCGTTACCAAAATCGGAAAGATAAAAAAACTACCGATCATCTTTCTTGAGCAGTTCGGCAAAGCTTCTTATTAGTTTCGAGGTCGTTTCGAGATTTCCGTTCAACTGAAGAACAATTTTAGCCAGATTTCTTGTCTGACGGATCTTAACTTCGATTTTAGGGAACCTCTTTTTTAGGCGTTCAATAATATTATTCTTCGTTTCCGAAGCGACAAAGTCTCCACGGTCCCTGAATTGATACAAGACCTCCCTAACCAGATCTTCCGCTTCTCTTAGCGTTAAGTTATCGGTAAGTACTCTTTCATAGACAACTAAAGCCTTTGCTTGATCATCTATTCGTGATAACAAAAAAAGATGACTTTTATCTATCTGTTTGGAATAATAACCATCAATAATACTTTCGGGAAGTCGATTGAGCCTTTTCAGATGACAGATATACGAAGAAGTGTACCCAATTTTTCCGGCAAGATCACTGACCCTTATCTCCCTATTTTTTAAGATTTCCGCTACCAACTTAGCTTTCAGAAAGATATCATCGGCCAACTTTATCTTTTCTATTTCGTCGTCCATGATGTTATTTTACACTAAGTCCTGCAAGTTAGACCACGCAGACAAAATCTTCTCCACGCCTTTGATAGAATTTTACCTTACCTTTTTTAAGCGATAAGATAGTAAAGTCACGGGAAAGCATTGTTCCCGGTCCGGCATTAACCTTTGTACCACGCTGCCTGATAATGATATTTCCGGGAATTACCGCGCCTCCACCAAACACCTTTACTCCGAGTCTCTTTGATTTAGAGTCTCTATTCCCTCTAACTGTTTTTTGTGCTTTTGTATGTGCCATTAGACTTTAGTAATTTTTAATGTCGTCAAATAAGGCCTAAAGCCTTTAACTCTTCTGTATCTAACCTTTGACTTAAATCTCGCGACTCTAATTTTTTCTCCTTTTGAATGAGAAATAACCTCTGCCTGTACTTTTTTTGTTAATGAAGGCCTGCCTAAATCAATTGTTTTACCTTCTTCGTCAAAGGTTAAAAATGTTTCAAGTTCGATCTTTTCTTTTTCTTTGTTTTGAAGCCTATCAACAGTTATCTCCTGACCTTCCTTGACCAAATACTGTTTTCCTCCTGTTTTAACAACCGCAAATGTAATCATAAGATTAAATTATACAAAAAAATTTTAAGGAAGCAATGCGAATGCAATTAAGACTGCTAAGACCGACGAACCGCCATATGAAATAAAAGGCAAGGCGACTCCGGCAACCGGTAGGAGCCCGACGTTCATTCCGATATTGACAAAAATCTGGAAGACTAAATAACTCAACAGTCCGATTGAAAATAAAAAATTACTCCAGCCCTCATCGTTCCGTTCATAAAAAAAAGTAACGGCTCTCTTGATAACCACGAAAATGAGATAGGAATAAAGGAGAATTACAACTAATCCACCAAAAAAGCCAAATTGCTCGACCAGAGAAGCAAACGCGAAATCAGTTGTATTCTCCGGTAGGAAGAATAACCTTGATTGAGTTCCGAACCCCAACCCTCTGCCGAAAAACTTTCCGCTTCCGGTCGTTATCACCGATTGAATCATATTGTAGGCGATACCCTGTTTGTCCAGGTGTGGATTGAAAAAACTTATGATTCTATCTTTCTGATAATCTTTTATAAAAAACCAAAGAAGCGGAAGAAACACAACCGAAATTCCCGAAAATATCGCCAAGAATTTTTTCGGTATCTTTGAGAAAAAGATGATAACCAGGTAGATAACCAAAAAAGTAATCGAGTTGGCCAGATCGGGTTGTTTGAAAATTATTATGAAAGGAATAAAAAAATACAAAATACTCCTCAAAAAAAGGTTGAGGTCGTTCTTAAAGACGTCCTTACTCTGCAGATATTGACTTAGAAATAGTGCAAATATGGGCTTAAAAAATTCGCTTGCTTGGAATCTAAAAAAATAAAGGTCTAGCCAGCGTTTTGATCCGCGGGCTTCGATTCCTATTATAAAGGTGACAATAAGGGCAATTAGTAGAAAATAATAGAGAAGTCGAATATTGACTCGAAAAAAGTGTTTCCCGATTGATTTTACGACAAAGTATCCGATCAACCCGATAATACTATAAAGTAGTTGCCTAAAAAAAAGTTCTTGATTCAAGCCGAACAGATTAAATAAACCGAAAATAATCAAAAATATAGAAGGAATAATTAAACTCATTGGTTTTTGATCATCAGTCTTCTTTTAATCATCGCTTTGTCTTTTGCAAACTTTTCTGGGACAACAAGTTCTAAATAGTCGCTCGGTTTAAGACCCAACTCTTTTCTTCGAACCTGACTTGACCGGATAAACTCTCTTAACTCGCCTTCATAGTCAAGCTCATCTTGAGTGACAACGACCTCCTCCTTCGGATATTTAACAACCTTATTGACGGTAATATTTTTTATATTGAGCTCCTTCAAAACAACCTCCCAGATCTCCTCTCTTATCTTTGAACAGTCGGATTCGGTAGTAACCTCAAGCCTTGATAGAGGAATTCTTACTTTCGACCCCATCTCTTTCCGTTTACTATGGCCGGCCTCAACTATCTTTCTTGCCAACATCATTTCTTCTTCCAGAGAGCTATCAATCATCTCATTTTTAACTTCCGGCCAATACTCGAGGTGAACGGAACCACGATTCTGCAAATTGGAGAACATCTCCTCGCTGACAAAAGGCATAAACGGCGAAAGAACAATTGTAAGATTCGTTAAAACATAATGAAGAACCGAGTAGAAGGTCTTTTTATCATCGTCTCTTTCGTTATTTACCCAAACTCTATCACGATTTCGTCTGATGTACCAAGTTGAGAGGTCGCTTACAAACTTTTCCAGATCAAGAGCTGAATCCTTGGCATTGTAGTTTCGCAAATTCGACTCAACCACGGTTACTGTTGAAAAAAACCGGCTTAATATCCATCTGTCAAGAACGTTAAGTTTTTTACTCCTCGCGAATCCGCTATCGGGATCCTGTGGTTTATAACGGTCAAGATTAGCATAATCGGTAAAGAATTTATACACGTTCCATAATATAAGATAAAACTGTCTCCTGACTTCATCGGCTTTCTTGTATCCAAAGAGCATATTGTCGGCCGGATTATGGCGAGCAAACATCCAGCGCATCACATCAACACCAATCTTATCGGCTCCTTCCTTAAACTCTATCGCATTCCCCCAGCTTTTGTGCATCGGTCTTCCGTCTTCACCCAAGAGAGTGCCGAAACCCAAAACTCGTTTAAATGGCGGTTCGTTTTCAAGGCCGGTCGATTCGGCAATCAAAGCATAAAACCAGTTTTTAAACTGACCCGGGAAAGATTCGGTGATAAAGTCGGCAGGGAACCACTTTTTCCATTCTTCTCTGTCTTTGGTATATAAAGGTTCTCCTTGATTGTCTTCGCTGATAGTTGAATACGGGACAATACCTGCATCCAGCCACGGATTTCCGACATCTTCGACTCTTTTCATCGCTCCCTTGCACTTTGGACAACCGATCGCCACTTCGTCGATATACGGCTTATGAGGTGAGTGGCCGACGAACTTCTTCCAACCGGAAATCGCTCTCATTTTTAACTCTTCTTTAGAACCAATTACTTCAAACCTACTGCAGTTTGGACATTCGTAGATTGGTAAAGCCAGACCCCAGTAACGATTTTTTTTTGAAATGAGCCAATCATGCATATTCTTTAGCCAATCAATCTCCCTATCAAGACCAAACTGCGGCATCCATTTAATTTTTTTGGCGACTTCAATCATCCGTTGGCGCAAAGTCGAATTTTTAATTTTTGATTTTAAATTTTTAATTTGTGATGGCCTGTCCATCGCTATATACCACTCATCTGCCACCTTCCAGACCAGCTCCGTCTTACACCTCCAACAAGCAGGATATCTGTGCTTATACCTAAATATGCTAAAGACGCAGTCGTTACCTTTCTCATCTTCTTCTCTTAGATAATCCAGCACAATCTCGGGGTGCTTCTTGGCGTTCTTCCCCGATAAAAATCCGAGGCCTTGGAGATAATCGGCATTATCGCCAATGATAGGAATCATCGGAAGCCCCAACTTCTTACCTAATAAAAAGTCTTCCGTACCTGCGCTGACTGCGGTATGGACGAGACCTGTGCCTTCGGTTGCTGAAATCGGCATGATCAGATCATCGGTTGCAACTACGGTGTGAAAGAGGTCGGAATTTTTTTCAGCGACTTCTTTAACAGCCGGCAGATTATCAAATGGAGAGGTATACTTTAGGCCGACAAGTTCTTTGCCTTTAACGGTCTTGATCGTTTTTCTATGGCCGTCTGTGAACACGCTCTTAACTAGATCCTTCATTACCCAAAAATAGGAGTCTTTTTCTTTCTGACCTTGAACCAAACAGTAGTCTGCCTTGACGTCCACGGCGACCGCAATATTGGCAGGTATCGTCCAAGGTGTAGTCGTCCATACCAGTAAATACTCGTTTTTGAATTTTGAATTTTGAATTTTGAATTCAAGGATGATTGACTCATGGACAAGTTCTTTATAATCTTCCGTTAACATTTCGTGTTGTGATATCGCCGTTTCGCACCTTGGACACCAAGGGACCGACTCACGACCTTTGTAGATCCAACCGTTATCAAAGCACTTTTTGAGAAATCGCCAGATCATATAGTTGTTTTCATCACTCATTGTAAAGTAAGAATGGTCCCAGTCGGCAAAGTATCCCAGTCTTTTTGACTGCTCGGTTTGTATATCGGAATATTTCTTCACTCTATCCTTACAGAGCTGAACAAACCTTGCGATAGAAGCAAACTTGTCGCCGGGAACAAGATTTTCAATATCTTTTTTAGACCTCAACCCAAGCTCCTTTTCGACCTCTACTTCGACCCAAAGTCCCTGGCAATCAAATCCGTTTTGAAATCGTTGTTTATATCCAAGTAGGTTATAAAACTTAGGCCAGAGGTCTTTGTAGGATCTCCCCCAGGCGTGGTGTACTCCCATCGGGTTATTCGCCGTTATTGGACCATCGAGGAAAGAAAAGTATTTTTTCGAATTTTTATTTTTTTGAAGATATTTTTTTACAATTCCGTTTTTATACCAATGGTCAAGCCATTTTTTCTCCATTTCAGGAAAGTTTTGGTTTACTTCAACATGTTTGAACATAGAAGTAAATTATAGCAGTATTTAAAAAATTGGGAAAGAAAAACACGCTTCTATTCGTACCCGAATTTTTTGATATAAATGTTTTTAATGATTTGGGTCAACCCGACGTATAAGATTAGGATAAACAAAAGTAATGGCCAAAACAGTACAGGGAGGGGGACGAAATCAAAAAAGCCGGCATATGGAGAATAGACCAATGCAATTCCAACAACAATAATCAACGCGGTCATTACCGTCAGCGGCAGACTGGCCCAGGTTTGAACGAACGGAATTCTCTTACTCCTGATAATATGAACAATAAGCGTCTGGGATGCCAACGATTCGACAAACCATCCTGTCTGAAATAGGGTTGGATTTGAAAGCGCATTGAAGATATAGATCATAATAAAAAATGTCAGATAGTCAAAAATCGAACTAATCGGCCCGATATAAAACATAAATCGTCCGACGTTATCTACCTCCCAACGTCTTGGCTTGGCGATAAAGTCTTTGTCAACATTGTCCAAAGGAGTTGCCGTCTGGGAGATACTGTATAGAAGGTTGTTAATTAAGATTTGGGAAGGCTTCATTGGCAAAAACGGTAAAAAAAGACTTGCACCAAGAACACTAATCATATTGCCAAAGTTGGAACTGGCTCCCATTCTGATGTATTTAATTATGTTGGCAAATACTCGCCTTCCTTCTTTTATTCCGTTGACAAGGACGTTTAGGTCTTGATCCAATAAGATAATCCCTGCCGATTCTTTGGCAATATCAACCCCATCGTCGACCGAAATGCCGACATCGGAAACACGAAGCGCAGGAGCGTCGTTGATGCCGTCACCAAGAAATCCAACGACATTCCCCATATCCTTTAGAGTTTCAACGATCCTTCTTTTATGATCGGGAGAAAGTTTCGCAAAAATTGTTGTGTGCTCCACTTTATCTTTGAGCTGCCTATCTTCCAGACGGTCGATGTCTTTTCCCAACAACACCCCCTCTATCTTTACGCCAACATCTCGTGCTATCTTTTCGGTAACCATCTCATTGTCGCCTGTTAGGATCTTTACCTTGACTCCGTAGTGCTCCAATTTACCGATTGCACCTTTGGCAGATTGTTTAGGCGGATCCAGGAACGTCATAAAACCGGCAAAAACCAGATCGCTCTCCAGATGGGAAATATTTTTGGCATTCTCGCCGGCTCTTACCTGGCGATGCGCAACGGCAACGACACGGAAACCGTTTCGAGCGAGCTTATCATTTAACCTGATTACTTTTTCGTGAGCTTTGTTATCAAAATTGAAATATTTTCCATCCAACTCATAATACTTACAGATTGACGTTATTTCCTCGACCGCTCCTTTGCAGACCAGAAATTGCTTTCCTTTACCTTCCTTGACAATTACCGATATTCTCTTTCTGACGAAATCGAAAGGCAACTCGTTAACCTTCTCATATTTGACGTTTTCTTTGTCGATGCGGTTCTCTCGAGCTTTTTTCAAAACGGCCGAATCAAGAAGATTCCTAAATCCCGATTGGAAGAAGCTATTGATATAAGCCAGGTCAATCACTCTTCGATCCGTTTTACCTTCGATATTCAGATTGTCAATGACAACAATTTTGTTTAAAGTCAATGTTCCGGTTTTGTCGGTACAAAATATGTTCATTGCCCCAAAGTTTTGAATCGAATTTAGATGTTTGACGATCACTTTCTTTTTTGACATACTGATCGCTCCTTTGGACAGATTTATTGTTAAAATCGCCGGTAACATCTCCGGTGTCAAACCAACGGCTACGGAGATACCGAAGAGAAATGCCTCATACCAATCGCCCTTCAAAAAACCGTTAACTAAAAAGACAATAGGGACCATCACCAACATAAATCCAATCATCAACCAGGTAAACCGATTTACACCCTTTTCAAAATCGGTTAACGGCTTTTGTCCTGCAATACTTTTTGATAGGCTTCCGAAATATGAATTGGCACCTG
>MWSR01000083.1 GCA_002050095.1 Microgenomates bacterium UTCPR1 | reverse complement strand
GGCGGAACTGGCAGACGCGCAAGCTTGAGGGGCTTGTGGCCGCAAGGCTGTGGAGGTTCAAGTCCTCTCCCCGACACAATAAGTCGACTTCATGATCGTTCATCGGATTTCCAACCGAATCTGTTAAACCTGTTTTTGTGCCGATATTTAACCTGTTTTTAGGGTAAGAATTTTGCTATAAATAATATATGGAGCTGGTAAATGGTTTTTTCAAGTTAGTTGCCAATTTATTCAAAAAGCTTTTTAGCTGTTGTGACGAATAATATGACCTTAACCGAACTATCATATCAACTTAGAAAGATATTACCGTTTTTTATATTACTTATTCTGATATTTTTAATTATATTTTATTCTTTTAAGCTATTTTTCATATATATTGAAGCAAACAGACCTAAGGCAAGCATCGTTCCGACACTATTTGGCAAGATCGCTCCACCCGATATCGAAGATGCGACATCAAGCGCCAACTTCTCCTATATTCTTGACACGGTTGAAGGTCACCCGGTGACGTCAACCGATAGTGCTAAGGTTTATTTTATGCCGAAGCCGACGACTCGCTTTGGTTACAGGGAAAAAATTTATTTAATGGCAAAGACCTTAGGCTTTGATACGGATAGAGTAAAACATAAGCTAACCGACGATATGGCGACATTTGAGGATGAAGATCGTTTGTTATCGGTAAATATTGCCAATTTCAACTTTGAATATGATAGTAAACCGGACCCGACAAAGCTGGCTTCAGGTAATGCATTTATTCCTTCCAGAAAAGAGATAGAGAATAAGGCAACCGACTTTTTAAGAAAAGTTGGCCGCTATCCAGAAGAGCTCTTAAGAGGAGCAACAAACGTTATTTATTTGACCTACAGCGCCGGTCTTGGAACATATGTTAATGTTGAGAGTAAGTCCGAGGCAAATTTGGTTGAAGTTGATTTTTATAGACCGGATATCGACGGGATTTCAACGGTCACCCCCCGTTTTTTTAATAGCCCCAACTACGTAATTTTACTTTTTAATGAAGACGGTTATGAAGTAGTAAAAGCACAGATCTCTTTCTTTGAGAGATCCGAAACCCAGGTTGATCTGTATCCTGTCAAGTCGGCCGATTTGGCTTGGGAAGAGTTTGTAAACGGAAAAGCCAAAGTAGTGGCGGCTACCAAAGGAGCAAAGAAGATTTTGATAAAAAAAATATTTTTAAGCTACTACGATCCCAATATATATCAAAGTTTTTTCCAGCCTGTTTATGTATTTTTAGGGGACAACGATTTTGTCGGATATCTCCCTGCGGTTCCGGACCAATTCTTGATTGAGTAGGCTGATTTTATGGCAAAACGTCATTCTAACCCGCCGACTTAGTCGGAAAAGAATCTCAAAGAAGCGGATGGTGGTTGGCGGATGGTGGTTGGTCGCAGGCCGCAGGTCGCAGGAGATAGGAGATAAGTGGTAAGTCGCAAGTGGTAGATAGAAAACAGAGATCCTTCAGTCGCTTTGCTCCTTCAGGATGACATTTAGCAAATGTTACATGTTTCGTGTTACATGTTATATGTTACGTGTTAGCGGTTTGTCGGCTGGTTATTAAAATCTATGTAGCTAACATTATTGTTGATCCAGTTAATAACATTTGTTGTATCGTTGAAACGATCCAGACTTTTAAGAATAACAATGATAAATTGATGGTTATTATTTTTATAAAAAGATACCAGGTTTTCGCCGGCTTCTTCGGTATACCCGGTTTTTAGTCCTCCTAATCCGGCTATTTCTCCAAGAAGTTTATTGACGTTAGTCAGTTTATGAAAGTATTTAAAGTCGACATCGGAGATAATAATCTCTTTTGTTGAGACTATTTTAGCCAGGTAAGGATTTTTTAGAAGTTCTCGGGCCGCAAGAGCAAGATCAAAAGGACTTGTATATTGATTTGTTTCCATAAGACCCGAAGCGTCTTCAAAATGAGTATCGACCATATTTAATTTTTTTGCTTTCCGATTCATTAGATCAATAAATTTTTTGTATCCGTAGTTATCGGCCAGTACAAAAGCGGCATCGTTGCCGGAGTGGACCAGGGTGCCATAAAGAAGATTCTCTACCGTTATTTTTTCATCAAGTTTAAGGTCCATCAACTGGCCTTCATCGATAGTTTTTTTTACCTTGATTATTTGGTTTGGTTTGTAAACATCGACGGCAACAAGTGCGGTGATTATTTTGGTTGTCGAGGCGGGGAGAAAGCGTTGATGAGTGTTTTTTTCCAGTATCGGAGTAAAGGATGTTAAGTCGACTGCGTAGAGCCCCTGCGCCGTTGTTTCCGGGATATAGAATGGATTTTTAGGATAAGGGACGGGGTTTATTTTCAATTTTGCTTCGGTTTCTTTTTTTTCAAATAATGGTCGATTATACGAAAACAGATGAATATAAAAGCCATCACCCGGATAGAATAGAAACAGAAGTATATAAAACAGAAATAATAGGTAAAATCGTAAACGCATAAGAATCATTTGAGAAATTTTATCTTAGTCTAATCCCGAGTTCTTTGAGTTTGTCTTCTTTGATCTGTGACGGTGCCTTCATAATTGCCGTTCTTCCTCCCGAAGTCATTGGCATTGGTATTACTTCGCGCAGATTCTTTTCTCCGGTAATACAGGTAAGCATCCGGTCAAGTCCCGGCGCCATACCTCCGTGCGGAGGGGCGCCGTATCCAAGAGCCTCGATCATATGTCCGAATTTTTGCTCAATCTCATTTTCCGAAAGACCCATTATTTCAAAAACAGCCTTTAGTCCTTCCGGGCGGTGGTTTCTTATACTTCCGCCTCCTACCTCGTAGCCGTTGCAGACAAGGTCATATTGAGTAGTTAAGATGTTTGGAATATTTCTTTTATTCAATAAATATTCCATAAACTCCGGTTTTGGGGATGAGAATGGGTTGTGAGTAAAAGTCCAGCCGTCATCTTCCGTTTTTTCAAAGAAAGGGAAGTCGATTACCCAAGCAAATGCCTGAATGTTTTTTTCTTTTTCTTCAGGTGTCCGCAGGTCAAATCTGTCAGCGCCAAATTTTTTTATTGCTTCTTGGTAAGTGAAAACGGGAAACGGTTTTTGCTTAATCGGGATCTTTAGCTTTTCATAGACATCAATTACCATAGACTCGATAAGAGCCATAACATCCTCTCTTTTAACGAAGCTCATCTCAAGATCAAGTTGGGTAAACTCGCCATAAGCCCGATCGGCGCGCGGATCCTCATCACGGAAACATCGGGCAATCTGAAAGTATTTCTCAACTCCTCCGACCATTAAAAGTTGTTTGTACTGTTGAGGCGATTGAGGTAGGGCATAGAACTTGCCCGGTTGAAGCCGGGACGGGACTATAAAATCACGGGCGCCTTCGGGGGTTGTTTCGGAAAGTATTGGTGTTTCAATCTCCAAAAAATCTTTTTTAAAAAGATACTGTCTGATGAGGTCGATAAACTTGCTTCTAAGAGCCAGGTTTTTATACATTCTTGGTCGGCGCAGGTCAAGATATCGGTATTTAAGTCTTACTTCCTCATCTATTTCGTATCCATCGGTATTGACAGGAAGAGGGAGTGGATTAGTTTTGTTAAGAATTTCAAATTCTCTTGCCTCAATTTCTATTCCTCCGGTTAGGATTTTGTTATTTTTCAGTTTTTCCGGTCTCTCTTTAACGACTCCTATTATTTTGACAACATCTTCGGTGGAGATCTCCTTGAACTTTTCGTCTCCAACTACCTGAACAATACCGGTTCTGTCGCGAAGATCCAAGAAGACTATCTTTTTATGATCCCTTTTTGAGTCAACCCAGCCAAAAAGCTCGACTTCCTGGCCGATTTTATTTATGGTTTCGGAGATTGGGATTTTTTTCATATTTCGTTATTGTTTTTTTTGAATGTCGATTGAATAATGATACAACGAATCTCTCTCTTTAACAATAGTTTTTAAGTTGTCGTTTACATCGTGCTATTCATTTGTTAAAATAATCGTCTATGAATGTTGATATTGCCAAGTTTTATTTTAAGATTTTAGGACTTACCAACCCATATGGGCAGGGGTAGGTGATATTGCAAATTACTTTACCCCGCCCAAGAGGCGGGTTTTTTTATGGGTGCAGAACGAAAAACAATACCTGATCCGAGAGTAGGATTGTTAAGCAAATATCGTTATCCAAAAACTTTTGAAGAAAGGCTAATTGTTTATTTTTCCCATTTAATTGGAGTAAGGCCTAAGGATTTGCTTGAATTTTTTAATTCAGAAGGTGGTAATAAGGTTAGTAAAAAGTTTAATGAGCCAGGCGCCCTTTTGCAATCTATTTATGGTTTTTCATCTCCCGAGATTGCCTTGGATCAATTTGCAGAATCTCAAAATACTGTTACAGAATTTATAGAGTATTTAATTAAAACCTTCGGACTAAATCCTGATCTTTTCAAAATCCACAATATGGTTAAAGGAGCCGATCGAAGATTGGAAAATATTGCTATGACAAGTAATAGTTACCCAAGTAGATTATTTCCTGATGGAGTAGATCCTCGGATGACCTTCGAACAGATTCGAGAAAATTTATTAGTCGATATGCTAATGAGGTTGAGATCTAAAGCACGAGGAGTTAGAGCAGACAATATTGTTGCAAGAATGAAATGGGAATTAGAAAAAACTTTCTATGTTAAGGGACCGGCAGGAGCCTCAACAGAGGTCACCCATCAATACGAATTGGATATAGATAATAAAGTGTTAACAGTAGAAGTAGGACAACCTACAAAAATCCCCAAGAAAAAAACTTTTCGTATGAGATCAATTGATATTGGAAATGGGGAGGTTGCTTTGGCCGAAGTAGATATTAATAAGAAGTCCGGTATTAGCCGTTTATTAAAATTAGTTAACGATTTTTTTCGTAAAGGAAAAAATATAATTACCCTTAATAAAGGAGTAGATCCGGATGGAAAGGAACTATTAATGGATACATATAGAATGCACCTCGTTTTAAATGACAAAGATCAATTTAAGAAAGTTCTTGAAAATCTGAAAATGCAGTTTGATGAAATTACGTGCTCTCCCATAAATAAAGATAATGGTCAAGCGCCAACGGTTCTTGAAAGATATTACGGAAAAAAAGACGGCATCGTATTTGAAAT
>MWSR01000032.1 GCA_002050095.1 Microgenomates bacterium UTCPR1 | reverse complement strand
TTAGCCGTTTATTAAAATTAGTTAACGATTTTTTTCGTAAAGGAAAAAATATAATTACCCTTAATAATGGAGTAGATCCGGATGGAAAGGAACTATTAATGGATACATATAGAATGCACCTCGTTTTAAATGACAAAGATCAATTTAAGAAAGTTCTTGAGAATCTGAAAATTCAGTTTATAAAAGAGATTCGGGTCAAGCGCCAACGGTTCTTGAAAGATATTACGGAAAAAAAGACGGCATCGTATTTGAAATTTTATTTTACGATATTGAAGGCTATATCAATTCGACAAAACACGTTGGGACAAAAGTGACTAAAGAAGTTGACGCGGTTGTTAATGGGAAAAAACAAACAATAGGATTTAGAGTTTATGATGGTAGTGCGCACGAGCTCTATGAAATAAGGAGAGCTTTGCCGTTATTACTTCTGCTTTTCCCATATGAAATTTATAAAACGGAAAATCAGACTCCGGAAGAATATATACAAGATATGGTTAGATCGGTAGAAGCAAGATCAGAGGGAATTGCCAGATCTTTGAGAGAATAGAGTTTCCGCCAGTTGATTAGCGGAAATCACGTGATTTCCGCTTGACAAATATAACAAATCGTATAATAATATATCTATGTTTGAAAGAACAATTAAAAAAAATATTATTGAAAAGCTGACGTCCTCTAAAAAAGGGGTTATTTTATATGGAGCAAGACAGGTTGGAAAAACTACTTTGGCTAACGAAATCATAAAAACATTAAAACTAAAGACTTTCAAAATAGACGGTGATCAAAGCTTATACCTTGACATTCTTTTAAGCCGCGACCTAAATAAACTAAAGTCATTGATAGATGGCTATGAGCTACTTTTTATCGACGAAGCACAAAGAATACCGGAAATAGGGTTAAGTCTTAAGATATTATTGGATAACATTCCCAGCTTAAAGATTTTGGTGACAGGATCTTCTTCATTGGATCTTGCCAGCAAAGTCAGTGAGCCCTTGACCGGACGAGTTTGGACGTATTATCTGTACCCGATTTCATACCTGGAGTTAGCCGAAACCATGAATAAGGCAGAGTTAGGCGCTACTCTTGAAGAGAGACTTATTTACGGTTCTTACCCGGAAATTTTTACGACCGTCGGTAAAAATCAAAAAAAGGAATATCTACAGAATATTTCCGATGCTTATTTATACAAAGACCTGATTGAGTTTGGAAACATAAAAAATTCTTTAAAAATCCGCAATCTGTTAAAGCTGATAGCTTTTCAAATCGGCAACCTTATATCATTAACCGAGCTGGGGGGTCAGCTTAGTATGAGTAAGGATACGGTTGGTCGTTATATCGATTTACTTGAAAAATCAAATATAATTTTCCGACTTGGTGGGTTTAGTAGGAATTTGAGAAAAGAAGTATCGAAGATGGACAAAATTTACTTTTATGATCTTGGAATAAGAAATATCTTAGCAGACAATTTAAAATCACTGGACAATAGAAGTGACGTTGGTCAGCTGTGGGAAAATTTCTTAATTATCGAAAGGATGAAGACGCTCTCATACAAAAGAATCCCGAGTTCCGGCTACTTTTGGAGAACACACACCGGTGCCGAGTTAGACTATATTGAAGAAAGGGAAGGTACTCTTTTCGGATATGAGTTTAAGTGGGGAGTTAAGGAAGTCCATTCACCTGGAAGCTGGACCGGCACATATCCAAAAGCACAATTTCGTTGTATAAATAAGGGAAATTATTTAGACTTTATTTTTTCCCAATAACGCACTATCCCTCTGACTTCTTTTTTACCGTTCCAGCTGTTTATATCCACACTATAGACTAAATGCATCTCTTGGTCGCGGGACAGGTCCTTAAAAAGCTCGCCTTTATGGAAAGCGATAAGTTCAAAAGGATGTCCGTTGGATTCTTCGGTTTTATTTTCATCAATATCTTTAACAAATATCTTTAAATGATTGTTATCTTTACCAAACAATCTTGCTTCGGTTACTATCGCCTTACTTAAAAATATTGGTTTAGGATTGCCTATCCCAAAAGGCTCAAGGGCTTGGAGAGTTTCAACAAGGGGAAGGCTGATTTTTGAGATCGGAATTGAGATATCGGCGATAATCACTTTTTCAAGATCTTTTTCTTTAATCAATTCATTGGCTTTTGAAGTGGCACTCTTTATGAAACCATCCAATTTTTCTGCCTCTATCGTAAATCCTGCCGCTTGGGCGTGGCCGCCGACATCGACCAAATATTTTTTAAGAGATCTTAAGAAGTTGGTGATATGAAAACTGGGGATAGAGCGGGCCGAAGCTTTGTAGTGGCCGTCGTTTTTTGTCATTACTATTGTGGGTCGATAAAACTCTTCGGTCAATTTAGATGCTATTAGTCCAATAATCCCTTCACTCCAACTGTCGGATGTTAAGATTAAGATTTTTGGAATAAAGTTATATAATCTGTCTTCTTTGATGTCGGATAATTGATTACCTTTAAGATATTTTTTGCTTATCATTTCTTTTGCTTCGTCAACCGACCTCTCAACAATATCCTGTCTTTTTGAGTTTAGATCTCCAATTTTTTGGGCTAAATCAAAAGCTCTTTTGTTGTCGGTTGTACATAAAAGTCTTAGGGCATCTATTGCATTGCTTAATCTTCCAACAGCATTTATTCTTGGCGCGATAATAAACCCAACTTCATATGGCGTGATTTCTTTTCCCTCGATTCCTGCTTGCTTGATGATGTGTTTTATACCATATCGTTTAACTTTTGGAAATACTTCCAATCCGTGTTTGGCAACCGATCTTGATGGGCCGATAAGAGGAACAAGATCGGCAATAGTTCCAATTGAGGCAAGTGAAAGATAATCCGTTGAAAAATTATCCGTCAATTTATCAACTATAGCTTTATTTGAGATAGATGATTTTAATCTATTAAAAATTTCTTTGGCAAAAAAGTAGGCAACACCCGATCCGGATAGAGCAGAAATATGAAAAATAGCATCGGCTTTAGGTATTTTTTCGGCTTTAAGGTGGTGGTCGGAGACGATAACTTTAATACCTTTATTTTTCGCATACTCAATCTCTTTTACTTTAGTTATTCCGTGGTCAACGCTTATTATTATTGACGGATTATAGCTTTTAATAACATTGTCAATTCCGGTTATCGAAAAACCGTATCCTTCTTTTCTTCTGTCTGGTACATAGGGCATAACCTTAAAACCCATAAGATAAAGAGTTTCCCAGAGGATAGCTCCTCCGGTTATTCCGTCGGCATCGTAGTCGGTGTAGACGACGATCATTTCATTTTTTTCCCTTGCCTTTTTAAGAACTCCAATGACTTTTTTTATAAGGTCGGGATATTTTCTCCCAAAGTCACCAAGGGATATTTTTAACGGATCTTTCGGATGAATAAAATCGGAAATATCTTCAATACCTCTATCTTTAAGAATGATTTCTATTAATTTCTTTGGAGGGAGGGTTTCATTTTTTTCAAATTCATTCTTGAACTTAATTTTCATAGCCGGTATTTGATATTATATAGCATATGCTAATTTATTTAGTGACCTCGGTTATAGTTGCTTTAGTCTTGATCTATGTGACAATTAAATTTTTTCTTCCCGATATCAGCAAAAAGATAGTCGATCAGCTTATTCAGATAAACGATCAAAAGCTTGACGCGGAAAAAGAAAATATTAAAACGGCGCTGGAAGATAAAAATACGGCTTTTGAAAAGATGGCAAGAGACATTAAAGAGTTGGTTGAGAAAGCGGAAGAGAAGATCGACAAAACCGACAAAGAAAGGATCGGCTCTTTCTCACGTTTGAAAGAAGCGATTGAAAATCAAGCCAAGGTTACCGAGCAGTTATCGGTGACAACCGAAAGTCTGAAGAGAGTGTTATCAAACAATCAGATGCGCGGACAGTTTGGTGAGCAGGTTGCGGAAGATCTCCTTAAAATGACCGGCTTTGTCAAAGGAGTTGACTATGACTTTAATAAAACACAAAAGACGGCCGGGACAAGACCTGATTTTGTTATCTATCTGCCAAATAAACTGAAGATAAATATCGATGTAAAGTTTCCGTATCAGAGTCTTCAAAGGATGGCCGAGACTCAAGACAAGTCGGCAAAAGCCGAGCTGGAAAAGTTGTTTGAGCGAGACGTTAAAGAAAAGATTAAACAAGTTACGGGAAGGGAATATATTAATCCCGAAGAAAATACGGTAGATTTCGTTGTTTTGTTTATCCCAAACGAGATGATTTTCTCTTATATCTATGAGAAAATGAACGATCTCTGGCTGGATGCAATAAAGCAAAAAGTTGTTTTAGCCGGGCCTTTTAGTTTTACGGCGATATTAAGGTTGGTTCGTCAAGCCTACGATAATTTTAGATATCAAAAGAATGTTCAAAAGATAATTGGCTACATAAAAAGTTTTGAAGAAGAATTCAATAAGTACAATACCGAGTTTGAAGATATCGGAAAGAAGCTTAATGCCTTATCGACTCAATATGAAGCGGTAAACTCGACAAGAAAAAAACGATTAATCTCAGCGGTGAACAAAATTAAGCTTGAAGACACAACAGGCAAAGACAAGCTTCTTAAATAATACCTCCGTTTTTAAATATCTTTGGTTTTAACCATTCTTGAGGATCTTTGCCTTCAAACTGTTTGTCGGTGGGATTTTTTTCTTTTTCCACTTCTTCGATTCTTGTTATCGGTTGAGTTTCGGGTTGACCGCTAAACGATCTGATTTTTGGCGGCTGATTGGTAATTTGTGGAGTCGGGGAAAGCTTTTTAAAAGGTTTTTTTATAGCACCGGCACGAAGCAGAGTGGCAATGTTTTCAAAAGTATTGGCGTTTGTAGAGTAGGAAGTAAAGTTGTTGGTTGAAGCGGCGATTCCTGCGTAAAGGTTGGTTGCAATCTCCCGATCGATTTCGATTTTCTGATTTTGAAGAACGCGAAGGATGAGTTCGGAAACCGACGAGATAGTTTTATCGATAAAATTTACCGTACCGAAATAAGCATTTGTCAGATGACGGTCGATGTTTATTATGTCGTGACCGATAAACATATTTTGATTATCCGTATAAATAGAACCAAGATTATTAAGTGTCGCGGAGTCGATAACAAAGATGAAGTCGATTGATCCTCCGGTATAGGAAAAGTTAACCTGATTTGGATTTAGCTTTGGATAGCCCTGACGTGGAGAAATAATTAGATTAAACGACTCTCCTTGTATATTGTAGTCAACCTTATCGATAGCGCCGTCAACATACGGAAAAGAAACCATCAAGGAATCTCCGCCCGCCCCGATTGTTGTTTGAAATTTTTCTACACCGGTTAGATCCGACTGTGGTTTCGTCGAAGCCGAAAGAGAGACATTTTTATTAAGTTTTGCTAAACCAAGATACAATGCCGTAGCTGCGGCTAAAGTATCGACGGTTGGATTGGTCGGGGTGATAATCGCTCCCGATTGAGATTTGTTAAGGATCTCCGAAATCCTTAACAAAGTACTCTGGTGATTGTTCATAACTATAGGACTGATTTTATCATATCACTCACCCTGATGTCAAGTTTTGGGTAAAACATCATTCCTGCTTCTTGACCTTTTTTTATTTCCTGAACCGACTTTGCTCTAATTTTTAGAGATACCAGTTTAGTTTTTCCTATAAGATTATTTTCTCGGTATACTTCGACCGGATCATTAAGACCGAACTTACCTTTAGTAACCTTGATTCCGAAGATTTTTTCCTGCTCGATGACAAATGTCGCTTGGACTTTTGCCTCTCCTTTGAGATTTTTTTCTTTTTCTTCTTTTTCTTTTATTAAATCGGCAACTTCGGTAATCTCGTCCAAAAGCTCATAGATAATCTGGTAGTTTTTAATAATAATTTTTTCTTGTTTGGCCAATATTTCCGCTTCACCGGTTGGTTTGACCCCAAACCCAATGACGATCGATTTTGTCGTCTTGGCAAGAAAGATATCCGATTTATTAATCTCCCCAATAGCCAGAAGAGCAATATCAACACTTTCATTATCTTTAATAGACTCGTTGATCGCTTCCAGACTCCCTTGAGATTCGGCCTTGATGATGATTGACAACTTCTTTTCTTTTGGGGCCGTATTAAGAATTGCCTCAAGTGAAAATTTTGGCGCTCGGATCGGATTTTGTAATTGAGGTTGCTTGTCAGCTTTTTCTTCAGCCTCAATAGTAGTTCCAACTTCGGGTAGAGATTCAAAGCCAAGGACTTCAAAAGGTTTAGACGGCAGGACTTCGGGTATTTGTTGACCAAGATCGTTGTATAGGGACCTGACCTTTATTTTATTTTTTCCGGAAAACAAAGTATCTCCGATCTTAATACTCCCATTTTTTATGATTGCCGAGGCGACAACTCCGCGACGATCTTTTTTTGCCTCGATAATATAGGCAATCGGTGAAGCTTTAGGATCGAAGGTAAGGTTTAGATCGGTAGCGATTAACAGGATTGTTTCTAAAAGTTCCTTAATTCCTTTGCCTGTTTTTGCCGATACCATAGCTACCGGTACCTGACCACCCTTTCCTTCCGTAGCCACCTGAAATTTCAGGAGGTCATTTTTTACTTTTTCGGGATTGGTGTCGGGAAGATCGATTTTATTGACCACAACAATGAAGGGAATATTAGCGGCTTTAATATGAGAGATGGATTCGGCAGTTTGAGGCATAACCGAGTCTTTGCCGTCGATCAGAAGAAGAGCAATATCGGCAACTTCCGCACCTCTTGAGCGAAGTTTGGTAAAGGCCTCGTGACCCGGAGTGTCGATAAAGGTAATTTTATTGGTTCCGTAATCTTTAAAATCGGTTGAGATTTCGTAGGCTCCTATCCTTTGAGTGATACCTCCATACTCTTTTTTTGTCAGGTCGGTCTTTCTTATGTAATCCAATAGGGTAGTCTTACCGTGGTCAACATGTCCGAGGATAGCAACGATAGGTGGTCGATGATTGTTCTTCATTGGTTAATTATAATCTAAAAGAAACGAATTAGGAGCGTAAAAAAACGGTTTTAGTCTGCTTTCTTTTCTTCGGGTGTAATCGGAGAGTCGGATTTAGTTTGTAGAATATCTATTTCGCACTCCGTTAGATTTGCCGCCAAGTTGACATTGATTCCGCCTTTGCCGATGGCAAGAGGAGCTTCTTTTTCATCAACGGTCACTCTTGCCCTTTTACCGTCCTGATCGACTTCTACCGATTGAATCTTTGCCGGTGAAAGAGCGGCAGTTAAAAACACTTTTTTATCGGAATTCCATTGAATAATATCTATTTTTTCCTGTCCTCCCAGTTCGTCGGTAACCGTCTGGACTCTAACACCCTTCTGGCCGACACAAGCTCCGACAGGATCAACACCGCCCTGGCCGGAAAAAACAGCTATTTTTGCCCTCTCTCCCGGTTCACGACTGACTTTCTTTATTTCAACCGTATTATTGGCAATTTCGGGCACTTCACGTTTAAATAATTCACTTATAAGTCTTGTATCCGTTCTCGAGACTATGATACGCGGGTTGCCGAACTTATCATCTTCGATGTTTTTAAGGTAGACAATCAGCGTATCTTTTACTTGATATCGTTCTGTTTTTTTTTGTTCCTCTTTTTTCAATATAG
>MWSR01000074.1 GCA_002050095.1 Microgenomates bacterium UTCPR1 | reverse complement strand
GAATATACGAAAAAATATACTGGCATGGCTGAGAAAACCTCACTTAGGAATGATACCACTCTTTATGGCAGGCGATAAGTATTTCTATTACTATGCAAATAAAGTAAAGAAACAGAATGATATTCAATTGACTCTTTATGGCATGAATAATTTGGAAAATACAGATTTCAAAGTCGGTTTTGCCGGAATACCTCCAAATTTTTCTAAGGAGCGGATATATTCGCTAAAATTATTTGATCAATTGCGCCTGTTTGCTTTTATGGGGCAACAATATCTGACAAATTCAAGGTATCTCAATCAATCATTATTTGACACTATTGGATCGTTTATAGTTCGATTTTTTAACCCAAAAGAGGGTTATTATCATCTTTTTGACTATTATGCATGGAATGAAAAGGAAATCGAAGACACAATTATTAAGGAATATGATTGGGAAACATCTAAAGATACAAAAACAACCTGGCGTATTGGAGACGGTACTGCAAGTTTCTACAATTATATATATACTACTTTAACCGGTTTTAGTGAAAACGATACTTTTCGAAGCAATCAAATTCGTGAGAATCTAATTTCACGCGATGAAGCTTTGGAATTTATATATGATGAAAATCAACCAAGATATGAATCTTTAAAGTGGTATTTAACGATTTTAGGACTTGATTTTAAAGAAGTAATTCAAAAAATTAATTCAATGCCAAAACATTATTAAAAAGTATAAATATTAAATGCGAATTTTTATTATTACACAATATGAACCTTTCTACATTCCCAAAATGATAGAAAGTATTCTTGCAAAACAAGGGAAATACGAGGTTGTTGGGTACACTGTATTGAAACCTCACAGGAAAAATAAAAATATGTTCCATTGGTTTAAGGAAAGACAAGTTCTTTACACAAAATGGGAATTGTTCTTAGTCGTGTTTGCATATTTGTTTGTAAAAATTTTGACTATATCTAATTTGACCCGAAAATTTAGCAACTTAAAAATATTTTCACATTACAAGATTCGTGAATTTACTACTCCTGATATAAATAGTGATGAATATCTTGATACTATTAAACCACTAAACCCGGATTATATTGTCTCTATTTCTTGTCCACAGTTATTTCAAGATAAGATACTCGAACTTCCAAAAATCGCTTGCTTAAATGCGCATGGGACATTATTACCGAGGCATAGAGGTGTTTTTGGCAGTTGGTGGACATTGTTTACGGATGATATCGTTGGGGGTAGCACTATTCACACAATGGAATTAAAATTGGATGCCGGTTATATTGTCTGGCAAAAAACATTTGAAATAACCAAATTGGATACTCAATATAGTATTGCTCTGAAAACAAAAAGGGATATGACATCAGGTCTAATTGAGATTTTTAATTCAATAACTGACAAGACCCCATCTGTTATAGAACCTAAATATGAAAGCTCCTATCACCGTGCACCAACAAAAAAACAAGGTAAAGATTTTTATAGAAAGGGAAAAAGGGTTATAACCATAAGAGACTTATTCAACATTTTTTTCACAAAATATGAATAATCAAGACTTTACTTTCGGTGAGTTAAAAGCACTCCTTTTAGGTTTGAAGAAAGATTATGAATTTCAAACATTTGCCGATTATCTAAGTGAATCTGAGAAGAAGGTGATAATTTTCAGACACGATGTTGATCTTAGGCCCCTTAACGCTTTGGATACGGCTAAACTTGAAGCAGATTTGGGCGTTTCCGGAGTTTACAACTTTAGGATTATTCCCGAAACTTTTAAGCCGGATATCATCAAAGAGATTGCTGATTTGGGGCATGAAATTGGCTATCATTACGAAGATATGGATTTGGTTAAGGCTGATAATCTCGACCGACACATCGATTTGGCTTATGAAAGCTTTCAAAGGAATCTGGAAAAGCTCAGAAAAATTGTTCCGATCACTACTATTTGCATGCACGGCAGCCCCCGGGCGAAATATGACAATAAGATGATTTGGACAAAATATGATTATCGTGAACTGGGAATTAAAGGCGAACCATATCTGGATATTGATTTTAACGAGTTCCATTACCTAACCGATACCGGCAGGAGGTGGAACGGGGATAAGGTAAGTGTGCGGGATAAGGTTAATTCGAAGTTCAATTTTAATCTTAAAACCACTCAGGATGTTATTAATGCCATCCCTCAATTTCCCGATAAAATAATGATTACTATCCATCCGCAAAGGTGGGAGAATAAACTGCTTCCCTGGACGAGAGAACTGGTTTCCCAAAACCTTAAAAATGTTGTGAAGTGGTTATTGGTTAAGTCTAAACGATAATTTGGTTTGGATATGTTTATAAGTCATTCGAGAAAAGTGCTTTTCTTTATTCTCGTAATTTCTATTTTTCAATTTAACTTGGAGGCGCAATCAAGTTTTTATTATACCGATGGGAGCAAATTTAAAATCATTGAATATTTTATAAATACCGGTTCGTTAGATTTAAGCTACCCTCTGATAAAACCTTACGATATTAATGAACTAAAAAGAGAATTGAAGCAAGTCAACAGGCAGTCGCGGTATTATGAGTTGTTATCCGATGATTTAAATTCTTACAAGACCGGAACTGAAGAAGTGCAATCAGTTTTCTTAAAAGGTGAAGTGAAAGTAAATTTCGAAAGTGGGCAAATAACAAAATCCAGGAATGGTTTTAAAATATCGGCCAATTACCCCGTTGGGAATTTTGCTTTGAAAACATCTTTTCAGTTTGACCAGAACTTTAAAGATGATCCCACTTATTCCGGTGAATTGGGGGAGTGGTACTACGGTCGATTTGATGAAGGTTATGTAAATTATTCCGACACTTCCTTAGGAGTCTATGCAGCCTACGGACGGGTTCAAAGAAATTTGGGATTTTATTCTTCTCACAGTTTAATTCTTTCAGATAATCCCTATTCTTATGACCATCTTTGGTTACAATATAAAAATGATTTGTTTAGTTTTTCTTCAATTTTTGCCAGATTGGAAGATAAATACGGCTATGATAATCGGGTAAAAGACTCATCAAGTTATGGTTGGTATAAAAGATTTTTTTCACTGCATAGATTGGATGTAAATCTTACAAATAACTTTAAGTTGGCTCTTACAGAAGTTGTATTGTACGGTGGGAAAAATCAACAATTGTTGAGTTATTATTTAAATCCGTTAGTTCCGTTCTATATTTCAAAGACGAATGAGAGGAGAAGTACTGACGAATCGGATGCTAATATTTATCTTGCACTTGATCTGTGGTACAAACCATTTAAAAATTTGACATTATATT
>MWSR01000043.1 GCA_002050095.1 Microgenomates bacterium UTCPR1 | reverse complement strand
ATAATTTACCGTGTACTTTATTCAAAGTGTAGATTAAGCCTCTTGGTGGGGAGCGAAAGCACCAATACCCAGCCTCTAGTCTAGATTTCATCCTGTTTTTTACTTGTTGAGCATTCTGCGACCTCTCAAGCTCACTTGCGCCTGCCAAGACTGTCTCAATAAATTTTCCAGTAGGAGTTTCTTCAAATTTATGCGATGGGCTCTCTAAGGAGGCATTTCTCGAATATATTGCCTCTCTTAGTTGGAAATGCCCTATTACATCTCTGGCTAACCTTTTTATATCATCAATCACTACTACAAAACCTCCCTTATTCTTGTCTAAGAAAGCCAATAGTTTCTTCATGCCTGGCCTATCGGTTATACCACCTGAAATTCCCTCTTCTCTAAACACCTTTACTACTTCATATCCAATACCATTAGCATATTGTCGACAGCGGTTCTCCTGGCCCTCAAGGCCATGACCTTCCTCAACCTGCTTCTTAGATGAAACCCTACAATAAATGATTGCTTTTTTTGTTATCATTTTTACTAGTAACTTGACGAATTACCCCTCTACATAAATTATATACTAGAGCTATGAGACGCTCTAAATCCTTATCTTTCAAGTGTCTATATTTGAACCCTAGAATGGTCCGCGCCTCATGAGTTTCTATAATCATAAGCGCGTCTTAAGGCTTTACGCCTTTTAACTGATATAAAGTATTTTCCGTCAATTTTTTAATGGACGTTTTTTTCTTTGCGGCCATTACTTTTAGCTGTCGATGCAATCTAACGTCAATTAGTATCTGTTTATATTTTTTATCGATTTGTCGATTTTTCATATTACTGTTTCCCTCCCACTCCCAATCACCTTCCCTCCCTTCGCTCCCTCGCCCCCACCGATTTCCTCCGCGAGGCTTCGCCTCGTAAATATATTTCTTCTTGGCGAAACCTCAATTCGCGTGAGGTAAACTGATTTGTTATCGTATGGGTTTTGCTCGGTCGCTTTGGTCGGTTGCTGTTACTTTGAAAAGCTATTTTTAGTCGACTTTTCACGCTAACAGTACGCCCTTTCCGACTTTAGTCCTCCTTCTTTGCTTTGAAAAAGATGGCTAAAATCAAAAAAGGCAGCCCTGAAAGGCTGCCTACAAAAAAACTCAGGCGATTACGCTTTCAGGAAACACGGACCCGGAAGTTACGTAATCGTATCTGAGTTATTACACAATCCCAATATACTTTCAGCTTATTATATTTCTATACTCTTGTCAAGAGTATTGTTGTCACAAGGCTCTATTTACTTAGAATATGTCATATTCTAAGTAAATATCCTATATTTTTTGCATGAGAAAGTTTGTGGGTAGTTGTTTAATAAATAATAAACAACAATCGGCTTTTCTGTCCAGCCCCCCCACTGATTTATACTCTGGTTAAATAGAGAGATTAGCTGATATGACAATATCTATAGGTAAAATCGTGGATCTAGGATTTGTGCAAAGGGTTGTCTAGGTGATCCTTAATTTAACCAAGAGATTCTTAATGGGAGGTAAGAGAGACTTGCCCACAATTATTTATATCGATCCACGCATTTTCTCCTATTATTTTCTAATCCTTTTGATAAAGCATTAGCCATTTGATCTTTAGAAATAATCATCTCTTGATCTTTGGGGATACTAGCTAAAGCTTTAATGCTGTTTAGGTATTTTCCTTCGGCTTCATCGAGGCATGCTTGAAGCTGATTTCTTAGTGCCAGTTTTTGACTGTTAATAACCAAGATAGGTAAAGTAGTAGCCAAAACTAGAAAAAAACCTGCAATAAATATAGTCCTAGTAATTAAATCCTTGCTTTTAAACCCTTTTTTTATGCTCATAGTCTATTTCCTTATATTACAGCCTAAATCATATAAAAAGCAAGATATATCTAGTAAAGAAAAATCTATCAATCTATTAACCTATTCGATAGATTACTATGAACTATAATTTTCTTTATCAAAAGCTCGCAAGTAGAATAGAAAAACTAAGAAAATCTAAAGGCATGACTCAAGAAGAACTTGCAGAAAAAGCAGGCCTACATCGGGCATATTTTTGGGATATAGAAAGTGGAAGAAATACTTCAATCAAAACAGCTTATAAAATCGCCAAAGCTTTGAATATAAAACTATCTGAACTATTCAGTTTTTAAACCTTCGTATTTAATTTTAAATCAAACGTCTTAAATTGTGCCCTTGTTTTTATATTATTAGGAAAGGTTAATAAGGGAAGATTTTTACCCTGTCTAGTTTCTATCCAAAGTTTTCCACTTTTTTCATAAACTCTAGAAATTATTCTATTTTCAACCTTACTTCCCAGATCACCTAATACAACATCTGTGCTTCCGATATTATTATTTGTCCTTATTACGGCTGCAAGTATAGAACCACCAAAAGTTTTAAAGCCAAATTTGTCATTATTTGGCACTTCTAATTCTGCATATTCAACTAGTGAAGTTAAATGCAAAGCTGCATATTCTATATCTTCAGCCTCTTGAGTAAATAACACCCATGATAAAATTCTAGGCGACTTGCTTGGATAATTAAAAGAAGAGCCGCTTCCTAATGCCACAATTTTTCCGAAAGGTACTCTGGTTAATTCATATATGCAAGCATCCTCATCATCAAATAGTTTAAGTTTATAAGTAAATAATAGGCTTTGATGAAACTCATTAATAACAAAATGGTTATATTTGCTATTAGCACACCATGCAAGTTTTTCTATTATTTTTCCATATATTGAGTTTAAAGGTTTATTAGCATTTGCCAGAGATTCCAAAAGCAAATTCGCTTCTTCGTAGTTAATGTTTAATTTAGCAAATGGAAGATTTATCCCAATTAAACCTACGGTGTTAACTTCATAAATCGGACGCTCTTTTATATATGAGTGTTTTTTAACGTCGATAAGAGATTTTTTTATAATGTCGACAATTACTTGACTTATCTTATTATCTGGAAACTTTTTCCCCGAATTTTTTAAATCGTTTAAATTATTTTGGAGTGTCTCTCTAAACATAATAGCTGATATAGCGTCACCGGCCGCAGCCATACCAATACCACCTTGTATATGGGCTATTTTTTGAAAATTATCTTGATATGTCCCGTTACTTAAAGTAGCTCTTGTATCTGCACTAAGACATATACCTTTCCAATGAGTTGTTCCAATTATAAGGGTCATTATTCTTTGTAAGAAATTATTACACTATTATAATAGTTAATAGATATGGATGTGCAAAACAAAATAGTCGAGTTATATAGACCTTTTAGAAATCATGTTAGTAAAGCTAAGCTAATTGATTCTTTATTGGCAATTCATGCTCATTCACAATTTCAACAATTTTCATCTAATCTACCAAATTACGTTTATAATTTACCGCCAGGATACAGTTCTACAACTGACTTTTCACAACCGACAAAATATCATTTACATATTTGGGAAATGCAAATTTTGGTAAAGGAATTAATAATGTATGGTCAGTTATATGGAGGTAAAAAAAACTACTTAAATTGGAATCATCTAGTAGATGCAATAAATAGATTGAAGGCGCTAGAAGGTGAAATAGCAAAGATTTATATTACTAAAGATAACGTTTTAGTAGAACTCAATCGTATTGCCCATAGAATGTTTCATCTACAACATAGACCTAGTAATCAAGACTTTGCCCGTTATTGGATTTTATATAGTGATCAAGAATTGGAGAAACTAATATATAAAACAATTGGTCTAACTGTTGAGGAAATCTTTCTAATTAGTCTAGCATGCACTGGTTTTTATATAAAAAAGTTTGCAATGTATTATCCGCCTGATATTAGGTTGAAGGGAATTACGCAAGAAAAAATAGATAGATATTTTTCTCACTTTTCAATTTCATACGAATCATTAAAAGAAAAACTAAAAGGAGAGCAAACATTTGATGAAAAATATGTTTACGCTTACAGCGCATATTATAAATATCCCATAATTCGGTTGCCTTACGAAGAAAAAGATTCTTTAGTCTGCCCTATCCCTAGGCTCTTAGTCGAAAGATTTACTAATGGCTTATATTATGAAATATGTAATTCAACAAATTTCGATCATATTTTTGGAGAAGCTTATCAGAATTTTATTGGAAACCTACTTTCAAAAGTATATTCTAATCAAGAAATCTTTTCTGAATCAACCTATAAAACAAAATATGGTGAAAAAAGAACAGTTGATTGGATTGTAGATGATGGAAGTTCCACTCTGTTTATAGAATGCAAAACTAAGAGACTGAGACTAGGTGCAAAGATAGGCCTACTTGATTTAACAGAAGTTAATAGAGAACTTGATAAAATGGCGGATTTTATCTTGCAGGTTTATAAGTCGGTACTAGATTATAAAGCTGGATATTATTCTAAATATGTTTATAAACGTGAAAAAAAAATTAACGTAATGATTGTTACATTAGAGGAATGGTTTTTGTTTGGAAATAACCTTTCTGTTTCTCTGAATACAAAAGTAAATAATAAGCTCAAAGATAATAATATATCTTTAGAAATTGTAAAAGAACATCCATATATAGTCGCCTCTACTGAGGATTTTGAAAAATTTATTCAAATATGTAAAAAGGCTACTATACAAAATGTTATAACTGCAAGAATCAACAATAAAGAAAAACAAGATTGGCATCTTTTGAATTTTCTAATAAGCGAATTTAAAAAAGAATATCTTGAAACAAAATCATTATTAAAAAAAGATTATGACGAATTGATAGAAGATTTATTGGAGAAATATGGTACCCCACCTGGCAAGCAGAGTATTGCTTAAAAAATTAACTCTATTGATATAATTTTTTACATGGCACTATATAAGAACATGCAGTTAGATGATATTACAAGCTTCATTAATGGCGAGCTAATTCCTCAAACTGAGCGAGAAATCAAAAATCTAATAGAACCTCGCAAAAAGCAGGGAGGCTACTTCGTTGTGACTAGACAGATATTTTGTATGTTGGATTTTTTAGGGGCGGTCTACGCAGGTTATCCCAAAAGTGAGCGGCTACAAGACGTGGATGGAAGAAAAATCTCAACATCTCGAAAAACAATCAAATTTATGAAGGCATTTTTTAAGCCCAGAACAGTTTATACAACTAATAAAATTTCTATGCTACACAGCATGTACAGAAATGGATTAGTTCATTTATATCAACCAAAAGCACTCCGATTCAGGGGTGGAAGACTTGACTGGTTTATATATAAGGGAAAAAATCACCTAAAACAGCTTAAAGTAAATACTAATAAGGGCATCTATGTATTTAACGATGTGCATCACTTAAAAATAATAAATTTTAGTCGAAAATATAAAAGATATTATTTAGCAATTTGTATTAACGAACTTTATAAGGATTTTATCAAAGCAGTAAAACTATATGAGAGCAAACTCAAATTGAAAACATATATACAGGGTAATTGGAGAACTACTGTGAACGCAATTTGCGAACCTCGATGATTGGTAAAAATTTACCAATCCATATTTGCCATATCATCAGAGTTTCTACATAAATTCTCAATATAATCTTTTGCACTTTTTTGAGTTAAAGACATAAGGGTTCTATATTCAATTAAAGTAGACTTATCGTAACTCACATCAAGACCTGAATCAAGATAAAACATCATATTGCGCGTTTTCGAATGCTTTCTAATTAGTTTTAGGAACGAGTGTAACGTCTCAAGATTCACTTTTTGAGTATCGCCACTTATGTAAAGTAATTCCTTATCGTATAGCGCCATAGGAATTCTATGATGAGCCTTATCGAAGTAAAAATTAAAAATAGTATTTTTTTTACTCAAATATCCATGAGACGTAGGATTTCTTTTATTATCTGCAACTTTGTGTAAGTAATTATAAAAATCTCTGAATTCTATCACTTCTAATGAAAAAATCATTTTAAACTTTTCATACCATTTATATCTTGCAAATTCTCCAATACTCACTTTATTATTCTGAGTAAACGCCAAACCCAATATGCAAATATGCTCTAGTAAACTAAAGAACATAATGTAAGCTGCATCTGCGAGATATTCAGATTCTCGCCACGATTTAAAATCGCTTTTAATAGGTGGTGTTTTTATGGAAAAGGCTTTTGGTATATTGGCTTTTTTTTCTTTTATTTGTGATAGATTGCTAAAAAATAGGTATTCACTCTCAATGTCATGTAATTTGTTATTAATAATGATCTCTCCCTTCGAAAGCTCTAATCTTCCCACATCTTTAACAATTGGTTCGGATAATTTTAAGGCTTTATTGATGATCTTAATTATCTCTTCTGATACTTTTATAGCATCTTTCTCTATAATTTTTTTATCTAAGTAAACTCTAAACCCAAATTTTTCATGTGAAAATGAGCCTCGATACCCTTTATAGTAAAAAGGAATTTCCCAGTTTATCTTTTCCATCGGCTTATCCCAAACCTCAAACTTCTTTAATCCGCCAAATAAGTATCTGATAAGTCTTTTCTCATCATAGTCACCGTCGTCAATCGGAAATTTATAAAAATTACCAAATATCCCACTTGGTGTCTTGTCTTTGAAGTTTTGATTAAAATCACTAAGTAGACGTAAGATTATTGTTTCGGCTTGTTGGCTAGTAAACATCTTTAATACCCAATTATATCTGTTTAAGGTATTTTTGGTTGAAGCTCTAATATATTTCCCCATCTAATAACATAGGCCTCAACTTGGTTTAACGAAGATTTGATCGTGTCCACCAAATTATTTAATCGCTTCGACGGCGAGACTTTCCTTATCAAACGGTTTTGAATTTTTGTGCTCTGGTATTCCTCTGAATTTCCGCTCAATACAATATTCGTCGTTTACACCCTTGCCGGGTTTGTAAATATTAGCCTTCCTGAATCCCAGAGCTAACGTAACTTTTCTCAAAAGTTCGGCACTCCATATAAATTTATGTTCGCTTTCCCGGAATAATCCATTTAAGAAAAATGTCTTAGGATCTTCAGATATACCCCTTAAACCTATTGATCTTAATAATTCGTCAATATTTTTGTAATGCAGTCTGACCAAGGTATTTTTGACATATTTCTTATCATCCCCTTTTCCCGTAAATTTTGATGCGATTATAGGTTCAATAGAAGGAGAAATGATTCTCAATATTCCGTTTTTCCTCAAAATCCTTTTGGCTTCCTTAAGAAAAAATACCGCCTTGTCAAAATCAATGTGTTCAAATACATGCTCCAGAAAAACAACTCTGACAGAATTTGAAGGAAAAGAAAGCTTACGGGTTATATCTTGTTGCATTTCATTGAGTACCAACCATCCTGGTCTATTTTCCCAGTGCCCTCCAAAGACAACCATTCTTTCAGACGCTGGAATTTTAGCGAGATAATTTCTGATTAGAAAAGGGGCAGACAGTTTGTCGATGATTTTTAAACCAGCAGTTTTAATGAATCTTATTGCAGTCATTACAGCATTATAGGGCGCTGATGATTATTAATCAATCTATTTTGTATTAAAGGTATAATTGAAAAAAGAAAGTATGTTCGTATCAAAATACAAAGCCGTTATATTCGATTTCGATGAAACCCTGGTTAAATCATATTCGGTTAAATGGTCTCAGCACCAAGCAGCCGCAAAGAAGTTCTATGGCGTTGACTTAACGGAAGAAACGATCAGGAAATATTGGGGAATGCCTTTTGAGGAGATGATAGGTCTTTTTTATGAACATAAGGACACAGTTGCGAACATGATCAAAAGCTATTTCTCACTCAACCATCTTTACCCTAAGTATCCCTATGGAGATGCGATCAAAGTCCTAAACTTTCTACACGACAATCATTACTTTCTTGGACTAGTGACTTCAATGACAAGGGAATCTGTTGTCAATGATATGAAGGAGTCGGGAATGCCTTACCAAAAGTTTGATCTTATCCAGGGATCGACCGATTCGGAATTCCACAAGCCGGATCCGAGAGTCTTTGACTACTTGATTTCACAACTTATTAAATTGAACATCAAAAAGGAAGAGGCTCTGTATGTCGGCGACGATATCCGCGACCTAGAGGC
>MWSR01000050.1 GCA_002050095.1 Microgenomates bacterium UTCPR1 | reverse complement strand
TAGCGTAAAAAGTTAGGAAGCCGCCGGTCGCTCTTCTTTCCTTATCGTTCTGATATAGAATAAGATAGGTTTTTTCTCCTTTACTTCCCAAAATTTCAGGTAAGTCCTTTATCAATGGTTTCGCATCCACGAAAAGTGAAGAAAGGCCGTCAAGCTGTTCTTTTATGCTAATCAACTTGTCTTTAACGTCGATCTTACCTATCTTTTTCGGATACCTGTTGGGATTAATTTTTGAAATTTTTTCGTTGGCTAAATTAATATCATCGGCAATTGGGTCTACTTTCTGGACAAGCTTATCCAGAGTTAAAACCGCGGTTTGTAGTCTTTCTTCAGCCGTTTTTTCGACAAACGAGCTTTCTCCCTTCTTAAAACCGATCAAATCGGCATATGGTTCGATTGTCTCAATACTATCCATACCTGCCTTAACCAAATAATCACCGGCCTCAACTCCGGATTTAAAGTCGGAAATATAAGGAACGAAAGAAAGCCAATAGATGGTTTTACTTGTTTTTTCAAAGTCCTTATATTGTTTGGAAAAAGAGGTCATCCTTGACTTTAATAGAGAGATGTCGTTCTGGGCAAAAACTGATTTCATTTCTTTTGCCGATGAAAGCAATGCTTTTCCGGAAGCGGTTATTCTTTGTATTGGCCGAACCACAAAAAAATAGCTAACAATAACAAAAATTAACAACGGAAAGATAAATTTACTCCTACTTTTGTTTTTCATTATTCTGATTTTATTAAATTTTTAAATCGCTCCTCTGCCGTTTATCATAATCAGCGGAGTTTTGATAATTATTAATAGGTCGTTCCATAATGAAATATTATCCACATAATTAGCATCAATTGCAATTCTTTTATCAAAATTGACTTCGGAACGGCCGGTAACCTGCCATAAGCCGGTTATCCCGGGTTTAACCGAAAGCACTTTATTAACCAATTTTTTTGTATATGGATATTTCTTCAGTTGGTTTTCAAGCTCATCAGGATAATAGGCGCGAGGCCCCACCCAACTCATCTCTCCTTTTATCACATTGATCAGTTGAGGAATTTCGTCGATTGAATGTTTGCGAATAAATTTGCCAAAACGGGTTATCCTGGGATCTTTTTTAAGCTTATAGCTACTTTTTTTATACTCTTGAAATAGCTCCTTAAAACGCGGATCGGTTCTCAACAGAAAATGAGCATTAACAACCATCGATCTGAATTTATACATTTTAAACTTGCTCCCATTCTCACCGATTCTTTCCGGAACATCGGCAAAGACAGGGCCAGGGGAATCCAGTTTGATTAATACTGCGGTAATGAAAGAAATCGGAGTAAAAATAAATAACAAAATAAAACTTAGTAGCAAGTCGATAATTCTTTTTAAAAAGTGTTGGTATTTTTTACCTTTCATGAGTATTTTTCGTGCTCGGTTTTATCAAAGCCTTCAACCAATTCCTTAACTTTAGACATTGAAGTTTTTTTGGCAATCAGTATAACGTCTTTCGTATTTACGATGATGTGATCTTTTAAATCAATCCCGACAATTAGTTTTTTATCATCATAGTTATAGGCCAAGCTATCCTTTGATTGTTTTAATATAACTTGACCTTTAATGATGTTGTCTTTTTGTTCCTTTTGTAATGCTTCCTTTAGCGCCTCCCAGCTCCCAATATCACTCCAATCAATATCTTCTACGATGACTAATGCCTGCTCCTTCTTAAGCTTTTCCAGAATAGCGTTATCAAAGCTTATACTCTTTACCTTACCGTACCTTTCAATCAATGTTTTTTTATAATTACTTTTTCCATATTCCTTTACAATGGACTCGGTATTCTTAAAAATTTCCGGAGCCAATTTTTCATACGAGTCCAAGATAAAACGGGGGGTTGTGACAAAATACCCAAGGTTCCAGGCGTAGTTTCCAAGTTTTATAAATTCTTTTGCCGTTTTCCTGTCCGGTCGATATTTGATACTCTCAAAACTATAGAAGTTAAAGCCGCCCATCCTATTTTTTATCTTCCCATACTTGATATATCCGACATTGGTATTGGCAAACCTGGGTTTATGAGCAATAAATATTATCTTATTGGGGTCATTTTTGAGTTCCGATACCCCCGCCTTGATTATCTTTCTAAAAGCATCTACCTTTTTGACCAGGTGATCACTCCATAAAATGACAATTGGTTCCAGGGGATTTTTTTTTGCAATAATACTTATTGAGAGTGCAATCGCTGGAGCCACATCTTTTTTTTCGGGTTCGAAGATAAAATTTTTTTCGGGAATCTTAGGTAACTGTTCCTCAATTATTTCTTTATAGGCGTAGTTCGTAGATATATAAATATCTTCGTATTTAAAATCAGGAAGTAGCCTTTCAACAGCCAGTTGTAGTGTTGATTTATTATTTATAAGTTTCTCAAACTGTTTAGGTGATTTTTTTCTTGAAAGAGGCCAAAGTCGCGTTCCTGTCCCACCGGCAAAGATAATCGCTTTCATAAATTATCAGCTAACTTATTCTATACAGTTTAAAAAATTCTTAATAAAATCCATTTTTGAAAATCTCTTTAGATTAGAAGGAACTAATTTGGGCATATTCAACTTTAAATTGTACTTGATCTTTTCAAATCTTTCAACCGCCTGTCTTAAATCACCAACACTCTGGTTATTAAATAAAATTCCTGTCTTATCTTCAATAACCGTCTCGACTGCTCCGCCTTTTCCAAAAGCAATTACCGGGCAGCCAAAGAATTGGGCTTCGAGGGAAACATAGCCAAAATCTTCCTCTTGAGGCATCAAAAGGGCTTCCGCTTTTGAATATAAAAACCCCAGCTCCAAGTCGGTTAACTTCGAAAAAAAATGAATATTATCATCCGATATCGATCGAAGATAATTTCTTTGCGTTCCTTCGCCAACAATAAGTAGTTTCTTTTTGAATTTCTTAAACAGCGAAATCGCCAAGTCAATCTTTTTGTAAGGCTCCAGTCTGGATACAATTAGATAGAATTTTGAGCTAAAGATGTTGGAGTTTGGATCCAGCTGCGAGCCTTTATTCTCTTTAAATTTTTTAGTTAAAATTCGGTGTCTAATATTCTCCCAGTATTCGAGATCAAACGGTGGATATACGACATCGTTCTTTCTTCCATAATATTTTTCACATCTTGTACCAACAGTTTTGGAAATAGTAATCAGTTTGTCCGGTCGTTGGGCGGCAATTAGGTCCCAATTTTTTAAATATTTTATATAGAAATTGGCATATTGGACATACTTTTTCAGATAATCGTCTTGATGACTCCATAAAAAACGGGTTGGTGTAAGTAGGTAGCAGATATGTTTTGTATTCGGTGATGTAATTATCGACTTTGCATAAGATGATGTTACGGAGATTACCAAGTCAAAATCATTAAAATTAAATGATTCAAAGGCTAAAGGATATAAGATCACCGAAAATATTCTGCTATCTTTAATGAATTTAGGTATTTTACCAATAAACGATTGATTAATATTCAAATGTTTCGCCCAATAAGCCTTTTTGGGATTATAGTAAGAAGTAAAGAAGGTTGCTTTTGGAAACATTTCATTCAACGTAAGTAATACTCTCTCCACTCCTCCCCACTTATCCATCCAATCATAAACGATAGCAATCTTCTTGTAACCGGTCATCAGCCTATTATACAAGTGTCGTCGCTAATTTTGATAACTTTATACTTACAAAAAGATTACCATTTTCGTTTTTTCAAGGTCAAAACTATTTATCACTAAGAATATCCTTGTATATTTTTACAATTTCTCTGGTCATCATTTTGAACGAATATTTTTTTAATGTCTCTTTATATTCGAACTTTGGCTTTTTGATAATAAAATCGATTATTTTTTGCTGGATATCATTGACATTTTTCGGATCAAAGGCAATATAATCGCCCCCCCAAAGCTCCTTAAACACCGGTATATCGGAAGCAATAATCGGAGTCCCAAAGTAGGCTGCCTCTATAAGAGGTAGTCCAAACCCTTCGGAAAAAGAAGGATGAATAATCGCTTCGGCGTTTTTATAGAAAAAAACAAGATCGCTTTGCGAAGGATTTCTCACTATCAATATCCTATTCTTCATTTGTAAATCACTAATTAATTGCTTAATTTTGTCGGTAAAATATCCGTCCGGACCGATAAGAATAAGCCGATACTTTAGGTCAATATTTTTAAAAGCATAGATAATACTGCTGACATTTTTGTGTGGGTAGAAATTTCCAACATAAATAAAAAAATTATGATATTTTCTCTTTAATAGAATATTATCCTTGATTACGGTAATCGTATTATTGACTCCTTCATAGATGGGAACTATCTTATTTGAATACCTCTCTCCATAAATACTAACAAGATCTTTCTTAACGGATTTTGTTGGCGTAATGATTTTTATGGCTCTTTTAACTTGTAATTTAAGACCAAGTCTAAACATCAGATGTTTGAACCGATATACGAACTGGTTTTTTGTCGATGCTCGCCCGGTCCTAAAGATAAGCGGAGTTGTATCG
>MWSR01000072.1 GCA_002050095.1 Microgenomates bacterium UTCPR1 | reverse complement strand
GATTAAACGGCCCTATTAGGGCAAAGTTAAGAGTTTGGGGAACAAATATTTTTTTAGCTAAGGAAACGATGTCGCTCATCTCCACCTTGTCTATCTTCTCAATTACCTGTTCGGGTGTCTCAATCTTGCCTTGAAGGAGTTGTTTTGCCCCAAAATAGGTCGCAACCGTTGAAGAGTTTTCAAGAGACAACATTAGTCTGCCTTTAATCAGTTCTTTTGCCCTAACTATTTCATCATTCTTAACATCTCCGTCGCTAACTTTCCGGTGTTCATCCAGTATCACCTTTATAGCCTCTTTGATTTTGCTCCGATCATTAGTAACTCCCGCTTGAGTAGCAAAGTTACCGCAGTCTTTGTAGTATTCGCTACCCGAAGAGATATAGTAGCAAAGTCCTCTTCTCTCTCTAACCTGCATAAATAAACGTGATGACATACCTCCTCCAAGGATCACGGAAAGAACATTCATCGCATATTTTCTACTATCGTTAAAAGAAAAAGTCCTAAATCCTAAATTAAAGTGACCCTGCTCTGTTTTTTTATATTTAATTAATGTTTGAGGCTCTACCTGGGTTTCTTTTATTTGTAAAAATGATGTACGTCCGTCATGTTTTTTCCAGTTTAAAAATTTTTCTTTGATTAAATCAAGGTACTTTGATTCAGAACTTAGTCCTCCGGCAACGACCAAAACGGCGTTATCCGGATGATAGAATGAGTCTATATAATCTACGAACGTTTGTCTATCAAACTTAGTCACTGTATTTTTCGATCCGGCGATATCAAACCCCAACGGATTTCCCTTGTAAAGCAACCCTTCGAATATCTCTCCGACTCTTCTTTGTGGTGTATCTTCGTACATATTTATCTCTTCGACAATCACTCCTTTTTCACGCTCTATTTCCTCGGGCGATAAAATCGGATTAAGGACCATATCCGAGATTACGTCTATGACTGTTGAAAAATGAGCCGGTGTGGATTTTATCCAATAACCGGTATGATCTTTTGAAGTGAAAGCGTTAAATATTCCCCCAATCCCTTCAATCGTTGATGAGATTAGAAATGAATTAGGATACTTTTTACTCCCCTTAAATGCCATATGTTCGAAAAAATGGGCTATCCCGTTGTTTTTTTTATTTTCATACCTGCTTCCTGCCCCAACCAGAAGAATTGTTGTTAGAGAGGTTGACTTAGTGTCAATTAAAATGACCTTAAGGCCGTTTTCCAATTCAAACTGTTTCGGTTGCATTTTCTCATTCTATCATATAGATAGTTGAAATAAAATGTAAGGATATCTTCTTGATAGGCTCCTTTTGGCAATTAGAGAAAAATTCGTTCGTGAAGGTGGATTCCGAGAAAATCTTTTTAAAAAAAGGGTTGAGTTTAAAAGAACGAGATGAATATAGCCCCAGCAACAATAAGAACTATTGCCAGCAATTTTTTTGAGATTGTCTTTGAGTCAACGCTTTCGTGGATAACCTTCGGTGCAAAAATACTAAAAAGTATCGACATACTTAACACAAAAAGAGGCTGGGTCCCTAAAATAGCCGATACTATCGATAAGCTCCCTATCTTTAAAGCCACAAGTAAAGATAAAAGCCCGACGTAGCCAATAATACTTCTTATAAAAAAGAGAAGCATCGTCTTGCCATCCTTAATATTTGCCTTTACTTCTCTCAAGACGTCTTTATTAATCAATAACAAAAAATAAAGTGGAACGGTTGCAAAAAAAGAAATTGCGTTAAGGGCCACCGATGACATTGTCACCATAGCATCTTTTGCAACAGCATTTCCCGTCGACGACAATACTGCCGCTATTAGGGCATAGATATAGGCGATATTTACTATCTTCTCTCTAGATTTCCTTTCCCAGGTGACCATAAACGCTCCAACAACGATCATTAATATTCCCGACCAATCAACAAGCGAAAGTTTTTCGTTTAAAAATAAAACGGCTATTAAAGCACTAAAAACCGGTTGAGTAAAAAATATTGCCGACACTCTCGAGGCCTCACCCTTTTGCATAGCTTTAAAAAGAAAGATCCACATCAAAAACCAAAACACACCACTTATACTTGCCTGAACCATCACCCGACCAAAAACCAACTCGTCTTTGACAAAAAATAACGATGTTAAATAGATAAAGAAGAAGGCAAAATTGAGAAGGAAGGCAAAAGAATAGGCGCTTTTTATCTTCTTAGTATTAAAAAACTTGTCAAAGATGTTGGTAAAACCAAATAATGTATTGGCTAAAATAGCAAAAATGAGCCACATAATCGGTTAATTATACCAGAAGGAAGACTCCGATAATCGCAATCAACCCGGCAACTATTTTCTTTACAATATGCTCTCTTTCTTTTAAGAAAATGATACCTAAAATTATTGTAATAATTGTTGATGTTTGGACTATCGGTATTACCTTAGTAACCTCTCCTCCCACTACCAACGCCTTTAGATTAAATAGATAAGCACTCACATTTAAAAAAGAAATTAAAGATATCTGCTTAAAATCTTTTCTAATAATTTTTTTAACGATAGACAATCTAATGGCTGGGAAGAATGAAACGACTATAATTGGCGCTACCCATACCAATAAGTTATATAGATCAGGATTAAAATAACTTATTCCTTTTTTATCAAGAGACCAAGCTATCCCTACAGACACATTAGCCAATACACCATAGAACAAACCCATTGAATTAATCTTTTTACTCTTGTTAACAGTCACCAATAAAATACCAACCAAAACAAAAATAAAACCAAGTATTTTATCCGCCGTAATTACTTCACTGTATATAAATAAAGCTATTACGAAGGCAACTACAATAAAAATATTATTCAAGGTTCCCTGGGTAGACACCTCAAGATACTTTGATGTCTTAAACCTAAATCTCTCATAGAGGCCATAAAATAGAAGTATTACAAATAGGTAAATATATGCCTGTGGATCCTTTGGCAAATTAAAATTAACATATCCTGATGATACGAAAAATATTAAAAGAGCTATCGTTCCTGATATTAAATTAAAGACTACCGAAAGCTCTCTGGGGTAGTCACTTTCAACTGCAATAACCCTAGACAGCAGGCTAACCAGCGCATAACCAACTGCCGAAATCAATGAAAAATAAAACCAAGTCATTTCTAATTCAAATAATAATCGTTAAATTATAACACACCAGGGTCAAAAAATTTGAAAGAGAGTACTTGGCCTTTAGTTTAAAGCTATAACAATTGCGCCAATTGACATTAAAACAGAACCCATAATTATCCAAAGATTAACCTTCTCTTTCAAAATGATTGCAGCTAAAATGATTGTAATGACTAGACTTAGCTTATCTATCGGAGCAACTTTCGATGCGTTTCCAACCTGAAGCGCCTTAAAATAAAAAAGCCAGGATAGGCCAGTTGCTACGCCTGAAAGAACTAAAAATAGAAAAGAAAATTTTGATATCGCATGAATCTCTTTTCCTAGCCCCTTAAATAATACTATCCCCCAGGCAAACAATAAAATAACGACCGTTCTAATCGCTGTGGCCAAATCGGAATTAACATTTTTTATCCCGATTTTGGCAAGAATTGAAGTCGCCGCGGCAAAAATGGATGATAAAATTGCATAAAACAACCAGGTCATTTCTATTTTTTTAATTAGTAGCTCAAACAATTTTATCATAAAAATACTTCTAAAAACCCAAATCAGAAGCTACTATCTGCATTGATTTTAGGCAGATCTCAACAAACTTATCAAGAGGAAGATTAAGACCACCCGGAAGTACGCACTGCTTAATTTCTTCTCTCCTTGTTCCGGCAGCAAACTTAGGCTGTTTAAGTAACCTTTTCATTACCGATGTAAGTTTTACGTCTGCCAATTTTTTACTCGGATAAACTAAAGCTACGGCCGTTATTAATCCAGTTAAACTATCGGCACAAAATATCGACCACTCGGCCTTTTTCTTGGGGTAGATGTTGGTTATGCTTGGACCATGGGTTTTGATTATGTGATTTACGGTATCGCTGACTTTGAGATCGTATTTTGCCAAAACCTCGTTAACCTTCAAGGGATGATCCGCTTTTGTCTCTCCCCAATAGGCAATGTCATGAAGAAGGCCTGCTAGCATCCAATCCTCTTTCGTAGGTTCGTCATCCGAAAGGAGATTATAGGACTTAAAATAATCATAGAGACTTCCCATGCAGGCCTCAAGTGCTAAAGAATGCCTAAAAACATTGTCCTCAAGCATCTCTTTCGCCGCATTTACATATTTCTGTCGATTGTAACTATTCATTTATTGTTGAATAGGCTAGAAAGTAACTTATAAATATTTATTCCTGACTATTATTCTTTTTTAAATTAATACAAAAACATCATAAAGATGATAAAACACCCTTATTTATATACTGTTTAATTAATGACTGATAAGGCACGTTTATCTCATTTGCCCTTTCCTTAACCCTATCCAATAACCACTCCGGAATCCTTATCGATATTGAACGGCTCGTTGGCTTAAGATTTGGAAAAGAAACTTCTTCTAAGTCTTCGAAACTATAAAACTTTGAAAGATCTATTTTAGACCAAAAGTCTCTCTCTTCGTCCTCATTTTTAAATTTTGGTACTACCAGCTTTTTTTTCATATAAAAACACCTCCTTTCTATTAATATCTCTTGCTGAGATAACTCTAACCTTGTGTTTCCTTATAGTAAAGACAATAAAAAGCAACCTGCCTGCTTTCGTTTTTCCTAAAATACGAAATCGTTCTTCTTTTCCTGAATGAATCTTGTCTCTAAAAATAAATTTTCTTTTATCAATAAAAACTTCTTCTGCCTCCTTATCCGTTACATTATGCTTCAACCAATTCTTATCTATATTTCCTTTATCCCACTCAAATTCGAGTACTTTCCGTATAACTTTCATGTATATACTAAACTATACACAAATCATGGAATTCTGTCAATATTCAAAATCCGCTTGAAAAGTAGTAGTAGTAGTAAAATTCTTATATGGATGAAAGTGTTAGATCTCTAGAGCCAAAAGTAAAACCAAGAAAATTCGCAAAACGCTCAATCGGAGGTAGATGGTCTCAATTTACGGATGATCAGACCGCAAAAACAGGTATAGTGGGAGAGATGACTATGCTATTTGGAAAACGTCCATTCGGTGTTCTAGCAAAGCCAGTTTACCACATTAGGACTGTCTGGACTTTACATTCTGATGGTACAGTCGTACCAAGGATATATGATAATTTTACAGGTAAAGAAATTCCTCGCGAAAAAAATGGTAATTATAGTGTTGGCCGTAACGGACGGATAGAATATGATCCTGAAACGAATGAGACTCTATTGGCCTTTGACGAGTATTTCGAGCCAAGTTTCTATCAAGAAACCTCTAGTCAAAAATAAATCCCGAGAGTGAAATTCTTTGTCAAACTCCAATGCTAATCTCCCCTTGGGCGAATTTACGAAGGATTGAGGCAATCAAAGTCTGATAAGGGATTCCCGTCTTAATCGCTTTTTTTTGGATTGATTCTAGGTCTTTTTTCTCAACTCTTATGGTCACTCTCTTGTCTTTTTTTGTCTTATTTAAAGTATATTCCGCATAAGCCCTATACCTCTTCATCTCCTTACCTTGACTCGGAACTTCAACAGCTTCATTGCTGTCAATCGCTTTTATCAATTCTTCTTCATATCTATCAAGAGGGGCAAAGATGTCCCTTTTTTTATTCTTTTTCATTTTCATATTTCTATTTTTTAACTTTTAATAACTTTCTTGTATATTTTGCACTTGGATATATGGTTTTCAAAAAAATATAATCCTCTTCCTCAACAAAAGGAACAACATAGATATATTTCTCTTTTTTTATTAAAAACATTCTTTGTTTTGGGTATTTTTTCTTGTTCGGATGTTCGACTAATCTTGTTTGTTTATCATTTCCAATTTTCTTTATCACATATTCAAAACTTATCTTTCTGCTTGATTTTAACAACTCATTCTTATCTTGATTGAATTTGAACTCTTTCACGTCATTATATTCTATAACCATCTGTGTACATTGTCAACAAATCTTAAATCGATATGAGTTTTTGCACACCAACATCCAAAATCCGCTTGACAAGAAGAAGAAGAAGAAGAAGAAGTACAATATACGACATATGGCAAAAAGGGGAAAAGTGAGAAAAATGGTAATACCTGATATAGAAGTTGTGAGGGAAGGAAAAAAAGGACCGAAGGGAGGAATGTTGGGAGGGGAAAATGACCCTTATAAATGGCTTAAGCTACTTGCTATTAGATCTGGTGTCGACGCTGATCATTACCGAAAAGTTTTTGGAGAAGAACCAGAAGTGAAAGGTGGTAATAATCAAGAGAAAAAATAGTAAGTCGTTAATCTATAAAGTCAAAGTACGCTCTACCTTTTCTTACCACTTAAAGAGAAAGGTTGTACAAGCTTAAGCTGTTTAGTCCTTTAATACTACGAAATTAATTATCTTACTTTTTACATAAACCGTCTTATGCTTTTTCCCCTCTATATATCTTTTCACTCTTTCATCGGCAAGTGCTAATTTTTCAATCTCATCTTTATTGTCCGCTTTCTCAAAAGGAACGGTCAGAGTTGCTCTATACTTTCCATTCACCTGAACCGGAATTGCCACCTCCTCATCGGCCGATATGGATCCAACCTCAGGCCAAGACGATAGATGGATAGACTCTTTTTCCTTAAACACTTCCTGCCAAACCTCCTCGGCGATAAACGGTGCAAAAGGAGCCAGTACCTTCAAAAACTTCTTTGCATTCTCCACCGTTAAGCTTTGAGCACTATTTTTTCGGTTGCTCACTTCCCAGTCATTCATAAACTCCATCATCGAAGCAATTGGAGTGTTAAACTTAATTTGAGGAATATCGGACGTGATTTTTTTAACAATCTTATTAAGCTTTGACACCAGTTTCTTATCCTCCTTCACCTCGACAGTTGATTCCTTGCTTCTGTATCCGTCAAATATCTCCCAGACTCTTTTTACAAACCTAAAACTCCCCTGAAGTGCCTTTGTTGACCATGGAATCTCCGCATTAAAAGGCGCCATAAACATTTCATACACCCTCAAAGCGTCGGCACCATATTCTTTTACTACATCGTCCGGATTTATGACATTGCCAAAAGACTTACTCATCTTCCTGTGATCCTCCGCCAAAACCATTCCCTGATTTCTTAGCCTCAAAAAAGGTTCTTTAAAGTCCAAAAGCCTCATATCGTAGAGAACTTTGACCCAAAAACGGGAATACAAAAGGTGAAGGACGGCATGCTCCGCTCCCCCCAAATACCAATCAACCGGAGTCCAATCTTCACTAAGGTTTTTATTTGCAAGCCACTCATCTTTCATGCTCATATTAGGAGATGAAGACACTCGTTTCGATAATGAGGCGTGGACAGTTTTTTCACTTTCGAGGTGACCTTGCGAAGCGGGGTGAGACTCTCGTGTGGCAAAAATTGGACGCGCCGAATCAACATCTTTATTCCAAAAAGGAAATGCCAAAAAATACCAACAGCTTCCTGCCCAGTTCGGCATCGTATCTGTCTCTCTTTTTGCTTCACTCCCGCAGTTTGGACACTTAGTCTTCACAAAATCTTCAACTTGAGATAATGGTGATTCTCCCGACTCCGGAGGCTCGTACGACTTTAGATACGGAAGCTCAAGAGGTAAATCCTTCTCACTCAACGGAAACCAACCCTTCAAACCCTCTTTAACCTCATCTACTCTACCTCCGATGATGTTTGAGTTTTCATTGACAAATCTTTTACCCTCTTCCGTATCGAAGTAACTTTTTCCCTCTTTTGCGCATTTTTCACAGTAAACCATCGGGATAGGCTCACCCCAGTATCTCTGACGTGAAAAGATCCAGTCGCGAAGGTGATAGCTGACAACTCTTTTCCCATCACCTTTTTCTTCAAACCAATCCATTACCTTAACCGTTGCCTTATGAATGTCCATACCGTCCAAAAACCCGGAGTTAATCATTGTCCCCTCCTCCTCTTGCACCTGCTCAACCTTCGTTATCGAAGAGACATCACCATCTTTTCCTTTAACAACTCTTATTACCTCTATCCCAAACTCATGGGCAAACTCAAAATCTCGGATATCGTGACCCGGGACACCGACTACCGCACCTGTGCCAAAGTTCATTAAGGCAAAGTCCGACACCCAGATAGGCATTTTGCGTCCGTTAAGATTATTGACTGCGTAAAAACCGGTAAATACACCGGTTTTTTTTCTTCCCTCGGCCTGCCTTTCCATTTCCGACTTACTTGCGGCCTTTTCCACATACTCTCTTATTTTTTTAACGTCCGCCTCTTTCGACTTTAGCTCCCCTCCAATAATCTTCTTTACAAAAGGATGCTCCGGTGCAACAACAATAAAGGTGGCGCCAAAGTTGGTATCCGGTCGAGTGGTAAAACAGGTGATTGTATCTATTGCAGGAAGCGAAGACACCTGATTTTTTGTCAATGACTTGGGGGACCCCCCTTTAGGGGGTGAAGTCGATAAAAAATCACGGTGTCGAACCTCCCCATCAACGATTTTATAGTCAATATTTATCCCTTCCTTCTTCCCAATCCAGTTTCTTTGCATTGCCAAAATCCCCTCCGGCCAGTCCAAGCCCTCTAAGTCGGAAAGTAAACGTTCGGCATATTCAGTAATCCTAAATATCCACTGTGGAAGATCCTTCTTAACTATTTTATGACCGCATCTCTCATGAGTGCCGTCGGCCAAAACTTCCTCCTCAGCCAAGCCGGTCTTACACTTTGGACAGTAGTTTATGGGTGCGTTTCTTTTATAAAGCAAGCCCATCTTAAAGAATTGAATGAATAGCCATTGGGTAAAGCGATAGTACTTCGGTTCAATCGTCGCAAACTCTCTATCCCAGTCATAGGAAAATCCAAGCGACTTCATCTGCTTTTTAAACGTTTCTATATGCCCCGGAACCATATCCATCGGGTTCACTTTTGCCTTCACCGCCGCATTCTCGGCAGGAAGACCAAAAGCATCCCAACCCATAGGGTGAAGAACGACTCTCCCGCTCATTCTAAAAAAACGTGCCAATACATCGGTACCAGTGTAGTTACGAACGTGACCAACATGGAGACCTGCTCCTGACGGATAAGGAAACATTGCTAAAACATACTGCTTTTCCTTATTTTTAAAGCCGGAAATATTTTTTGACCTATACGTTTTATTTCTCTCCCAATACTCCTGCCATTTTTTTTCAAATTTCTGTGGTTGATAAGGGTTTTTCATACTGTAAAAATCTATACACGAAGATAACAAATTTTTTTACGCCTTGGGATGTCTTCCACGAAGGTGGATAGGGGACCCACTAAAGTAAAAAAATTTCGTTATCAAAGTTTCTGTAGATTAGTATATCAAAAACTTGACTACTTTTTTACGTCGAGCTTCTGGAACCAGCCCCTCTTAAGAAGAACGGCAATTATGGCATAGACGGCAATATCAATCCACGAGTCTTCGACCGACTCATTCGCGGCTTCTTTGTTATTCATTAAGAGGTGTTTAATCCGATTAAACTTTTCGGAGATTCTAAAAGCTATCCCCAACTCCCCCATATCTAAGATATTATCTTTACCGTAGTCTTTATGTTTTTTTAAGAAAGTCTCTAGATTTTTTTTATTAATCAACTCAAAGGCTTCGTCCAGGTACTTCGGGTCTTTCATGGATTAAATATAGACTAACCAAAAAAATAATGCAACTTTGATCTTATACCTGACTATCTATAATAACTTCTCGGATACTTTTTTTAACCTCCTCCGTTACCTCCAAAGCAATCACCCCATACTGCCAATGACCGTAAAAAATTACTGCCCCAAGCGGTGCGTAGATAACGGACGGTAAAACAAGAAGATCCTCCTCTCCTTCGATAAAAACCCAACCTTCCGAAATCCCGGCAATAGTCGCGGAAATTATTTCCTTTAGTTGTCTTGCAGTATCGATATTTATCGTTCCCGGCTCGTTTCTTAATAATCTCTGTTTGGCTGTCTTCTCAACGACATAACCTGATTTTGGAAGTGATTTTCTCCGAGACCTAAAATCGATAATCTTTACGTCCGGTCTTATACCGACCTTTAAAAATGATTTGACAACAACATCCCCAACACAGATTATCTTTGTTGGCTTTTTTTCTTCGAGATACTTTTTTATTTGTTTCTCCGATCTAAAAACTTTCCCCAACGGTTTTCTAAGCTTCTCCTTTACCCTTTCGGGGATAATAATATCTTTTTTGCCTTTGATTAAATAAATTCTTCCTTCCCTATCTATCTCTCCTTTTCTTATTCTTTCGGAAGCGATTAATTTGCCGTCATCTGCCAAAATATCTTTGCTAACGACTATTCTCAAAGGTCCAAGACCATTATTCTGTCTAATCTTGTTTATTTTCAAAGCGTTACGATAAGATAATCTTGAAACCACGATCGCATCTACATCGGCTCTCTTATCAATACCTCCGGTAAATTCGGAAAATTCGATTATCTTCGATTTCTTGATCCAGTGGTTTTTTTCAATATAGTCTTTGACGCTTCTTTTTCGGATGGGTAAACTCTCGATCATCTGCGAATATACCTTATTGGGAAAAAGCTCTTTTGTAGCGATTCCGACTGTCACTCTCCTGCCAAAACGAAAAGCGGTATTAATTAATTCCCTGTGACCTTTATGGAGGTGATCAAAAGTTCCCCCAAAAACGATGTGGTCAAATATTTTTCCTTTCAAATTAAATCTATCAATATTTTTTGACAGATAATTTATCAAGTAGTCGGGTACCCGTTTCTGCCAGCTTCCGTTTTTTATTATCAATTCCCTTACTCGCCAACCTTCGTACAAACTTCTTTTGAAATAAGGAAACTGCTTAACTAAAAATCCCGCTTTCTTCATTATTTCAACAGTCCATTCATTATTACTAACGACAACATCAAAATCCCCGGCCAATCTTATTGTTTCCGACAACCACTCCTTATCATCGGGAAAATCGTCAAGAGGAACGACATTCAAAAGCCTGTCTTCCGACTTCTCTTTATAAAAAACCGCCTTAATTATCTGTTCTCTTGTCTTGTAATCAAGCGGGTTATTTTCGTCGTAGATTGTGGCGCTGCCAACAGCAATCTTTACCTTATCGGAGATCTTTAAGGTCTTCTTAAGAAGGTAGAGATGACCCAGATGAAAGGGTTGGAAACGTCCGATTATCAATGCCGTTTTAAAATGCATAAAAATAAAGTTTATTATCTCTTTTTTGATATTAGACGACAATATCGCCCAAATAATTTATCCTAATAGTATACTACAAATACTATTTGTATAAAAAATCCCGCACCTTAAAGATGCGGGATAGTTTGATTTCGGTTTTTTATACTTGCGGCTGTTCTTCTGTAACGACTGCTTCATCAACCGCTGATTGCTCGGTCACCGTTTCTTTTACCGACGGTTCGGAAGGAACTCCTCCAAACTGTCGCTGCCTATCATCTCTGGGCGGTCTCGCTTCGGAAACAACCAATCTTCTTCCCTTAAAGTCCTGGCCATTCATCGTTTCAATAGCTTTTTTGGCCTCTTCTTCTGTCGACATTTCAACAAAACCAAACCCTTTAGATCGACCCGAATCCCTAAATTTTATTACAGTAGCCGTAACCACCGTTCCGACGGTCGAAAACTGGGTTTTTAAATCCTCATCATTGACTTCATATAAAAGATTTCCTACATATAGCTTTTTACTCATCAAATATCACCTTCTTTCATAAGAAAAATTACAAATAACATAGCCTCTTAGCGCAATAGACCAACCTGAATTCCGCCCCGGGGGCGTAATCTGATAGGAGCCGGCAGTCTGTAGCAGATAAATAATCACAAAAAAAATAATATCTTCAACGGAAACGCGAAAAAAGCGAAACCGAAAATGAAATCATAACTTATAAAGTATAACAAAGAAATTTCTTCTGTCAAATTTCAGACGTTATTAATTTAATTATTAGTTATCTGGTTATCTGATAACTTTTTACCAGTTCAAGAAGTTTTTTTGCCTCTTCATCCTCTTCAAAATGTCGCCTTACTGGTGCTATTAATCTATCCAAATAGTTAACCAAAGCAACCTTTATATCCATCGGATGAACCTGTTTTTTAGAGAATGTTTCCTCAAATTCCTGATAGGTCTTAAAAGATAAATTGCCCCCAAATTTCTCCGGACGTTCAATTTTTACCTCATCTATCCTTAATCTATCAAAAGACTCAAAAACAATATATTTGTAATATTCAAGAACCGGATTATCTTTAACCTCCCCTTCAAGGCAATAAGCTTTATTTATCTTTCTCTGAATGTCTTCGGTTGTATCGGTCATAAAAATAGCGGTGTCGGGCTTCGACTTGGACATCTTTAGCTCAACTGTCCTCTGAAGGGCATTCCCTTCCGATGATGCCGGTTTTCCCAACCCCATCAACATATGATGTGAAACAACAACCGGTTTCCAGAAGCCAAGCAGAGGTCCGACCTCACGGGCAAGCATATTTACTTTACGCTGGTCAAGACCAAGCTGGGTAATCTTTGCGCCAAGCGTAAAGATATCGGCAACCTGCATGCAAGAATAGATAATGTGAGCTCCCGTCAGCTTATCAAGTGATTCCTCCCTCCCCATCATCTCGGCAGTTCTGATAAACCTTTTTAGAGCATTTGACTTGCCGACTTTCAAAACTAACTCCCAATACTTTGGATCTTTAACCAAATCGGATGCCCAGACAAACTCGACTTTGGAAAGATCCATGCCGCTTGCCTTCCAAACTTCAATAAAATAACGTCCGACTGTTTTAATTTTCTCTAAATCCCCGCTCATCTTATTGTTAGCCATCGCGTGCCAATCGGCAACAAGCATCTTAAACTTTACCCCAGCCCTAATCATCTTATTAACATTAATTGCCCGAAGTAGTCCTTGGGCGATATGAATCTGTCCCGATGGTTCAAAACCATCATAGGCAACCAACTCTTCAACACTTTCAAGAAGCTTTTTCAACTCACTCTCCTGAATAATCTCCTCCCCAACCTGTTTAATCATCTTTAACCTATCTTCCGTTTTTATATTCAACATATACCCTATTATATAGAAAAATATTAGTTTAAAAAAGAAAAATTTGACAAACATAAAAATAGTGATATTATTTATGAATAATGAAAAAGACTTTACTGATATTAGCTCTTTTTGTCGGGTTTTTTTCTATCCGTGATACCGCTTTTGCGGACTGGTGGAATATCATACCTACTATCAAAGTTCCGACCATAAACCTACCGACTAACACTCCGACACTAACTCCAACCCCAACAATGATTAAACTCTACATTAATCCCGATCTTTTTAAAGGTATAGATGGTCCTACCGACGCTCCGACTTCGACCGAAGCCACGACCCAAGCTCCAAGCAATGTGCCAAGTTCTCCAACAATAACTCCAACGTCAACTCAAGAGAAAACCACCAATGCAGTAACATCCCCGACTGTTAAACCAAAAGCAACTTCAACTCCAAAAACCACAAAATCTCCGGAAAAAGCTGTGACAACCGGAGTTGTCAATAAAAAAACCGAAGGTGCAAAACAAATCGATAATAAGACTGTTATTTACGCTGTCGTTATCGCTCTGTTGGTAATGGTTGTTATCGCTCAAGCTTGGCCGAAAACTAAGAAAACCCCCCCTGAAAAAACCACTTAAAATCTTCTCTTGATTTTATCCAAAAACGGTAGCAAAATATATCTTATGCCCGATTACGATAGTCTACATAAACAATCGATAGACTACCCCGAATCATTCTGGGGAAATGTCGCCGAAGAGCTTCTTTGGTTTAGACCATGGGACAGAGTATTAGAGTGGAAGTACCCCTATGCCCGGTGGTTTATCGGTGGCCAAACAAATATTGTTTACAACGCCTTAGACAGACATCTTAAAAATAATAATGCCGATAAATTGGCATTAATCTGGGCTTCACAAGATAATCAGGAAAAAAAATATACCTACCGACAACTGAACGAAGAAGTTTCTAAATTTGCCAATGGATTAAAGTCGATCGGCATCCGAAAAGGCGACAAAGTTGCCATCTATCTACCAAGAATTCCCGAGCAGTTTATCGCCATGTTGGGCTGTCTTAAAATAGGTGCTGTTCACTCCGTCATCTATTCGGGATTTTCCGCCGAAGCGCTAAAAAGCAGGATAGAAGATGTCCAAGCGAAAGCCTTGATCTGCTCCAATGCTTATCCTTATGGAAAAAAAACCGTAGAATCTTTTAAGAATGTTAAGGAGGCACTAAAAGATAGTAAGACAGTAAAAGATATTATAGTTGTCAAACGAACGGAAACAAATATTGAAGATGTCGATGAAGCTTCAGTTGATCCCAAAAAAAACTATCGTTTTCATTGGTGGAGTGATCTTGTTTCCAAGCAAGATACGGTCTGTTCAACTGCGATAATGGACGCAAATGATATCGCCTTCATCCTTTATACATCGGGATCGACGGGTAAACCAAAAGGGGTAATCCACTCTCATGGAGGTTATCAAGTCGGTATCTACTACACTCTAAAAGTTTCGTTTGATATCGGTTCCGAAGATATTTTTTGGTCGACTGCCGATGCCGGCTGGATTACCGGTCACTCATATATGCTCTACTCGCCTCTGCTAAACGGGATAACTACCTTCATTTACGAAGGAACTCCTACCTATCCCGATATTGAGATTTGGTGGAAATTAATTGAGAAATATAAAATAACCAAATTTTATACTGCCCCGACCGCAATTAGATCTTTGATGAAGTTCGGAGAAGAACCAATAAAAAAATATGATCTTTCCTCTTTAAAAATTCTTGGTAGTGTCGGAGAGCCTATAAATCCTGAAGCTTGGCTTTGGTATCAAAAAAATATCGGACACAGTGAACTACCGATAATCGATACATGGTGGCAGACAGAAACCGGAATGTTTATGATCAATCCGTTACCATATACAAAAAGTAAGCCCGGCAGTGCCTTTAAACCTTTCTTTGGAGTTGATGCCGATGTGGTCGACGAAAAAGGCGTCTCTTTAGCGCCTACCAAAAGCATGTCTTCCGCCCCCGGGGCGTCACAAAGATTGCTAGAAAGCTCTAAAAATATGGGAAAACAAGGATTTTTAGTTATTAAAAAACCCTGGCCGGCAATGCTCCTAGATGTTTTCAATAATCCTCAAAGATATAAAGAGACATATTTTGAAAAGATTAAAATAGCAAAAACCAAAAAACAAGATAGTTTCTCCGACTTCTGTTATTTTACCGGTGATTCGGCTAAAATAGATGAAGACGGATACTTTTGGATCGTTGGTCGAAATGATGATGTCATTAAGGTATCAGGCCACCGTTTGGGATCGGCGGAGCTTGAGTCGGCTTTTGTTGCCAATCCAAAAGTTGCCGAGGCGGCAGTGATCGGAAAACCCGACGAAGTTAAGGGAGAATCTATTAAGGCTTTTATTATCCTTAAGCAAGGAGTTGAACCAAGTGATGAGCTAAAAAAAGAGCTGACGTTACAGGTTAGGATGCAGATTGGACCGATAGCCACACCCGATGAGATTGAGTTTGTCGAAAAGCTACCGAAAACAAGAAGCGGAAAGATAATGAGAAGAATTCTTAAGGCCCAAGAGTTGGGCCAACCCATAGGCGACGTCTCGACTTTGGATGATTAGGATATTTCCACCGTTTAAAGCATAAAAATTCAATTTATTTTTTTGAAGTTCTACTTAATGCACAAGCTGCAACTCCAATTAGACCTAGACCAAGGATATGTGGGATAACAAATTCGGGTTGTCTAATCATTGATTTAAACACTTCAGGATCACTAAATATTAACGAATAGGAATGATATAGATAAGATAATCCTCTCGATGTGTTTTCCAATATGTTTTCCATCGAACCAACAACCTTATGTAGTGTGCCTTCTGCACAATTTAAAAAGGCTACAAGATCTTGTGATCCTCCGCATATCACATGAGGATTAGAGCCATCTATTTTTTCCGGTAAGCGTCGAAGCCCTTTTAACACCAGATCAGGATTCATTTCTATAGCTTTATTTACAGCCTTCAAAGCGCTATTAAACATGGTACCTAAAGCTGCAGAAATAACGATCCCTTTTAACAAAATCTTACCACATCCAGATTTTTTTTCTTCCATATAAGCCTATAATATTACCATATTTTTGTTAATTTTACAATCCGTAAACTCATAAAGATCAGAGTCATAATAAAGCTATTTCGTCAGCTTCGGGTTAGATCGACAAGATTTCTAACCAAATATCCCAAATATTCTTTTTCTAGTCTTGGTCTATGTTTTTCCCAGACTTGTGCAAAAAGACTCTCTATTAAACTTACATCTCCACTTATATCAATCCCGGGAAATTTCTTCCATGGTAGAATTTCATCTTTCTTGTTCATAACTTCTTCTAAAATTAATGAGAGAAGATCCAATCTATACCTATTCCTAAAACTATTGAGTTCGTCACTATGCTTCATATAAATGATGTTGCAAATTATACTCTGTTCAAAAGATTCGTTTCCTTTTCTGTACGGACGTAACTCACTCATTGCAACGGCATCATCCACCATTGATAAAACTAAACTAAAAAATCTCTCCTGCTCATTGGAATATCTGGCTTTTTTTCTTGGATATGAGCTTTTTACTAATAAACCGTCATTTTCATGATGAGAAAATCCGCTCGTTGCTGCCCACAGTCTCGCAGTTTTCGAATCTACATAACCTAAATCGCCAAGTTGTAGGATAAAATAACCGCTTAAAATAGGATGAGTATTGCGTCTTGCTATATGTTCCAAATTACGATCATTTATGTTGCTGTCGTTTTCATAGAATACCCCTAATGATTTATATATACTTCCTTCAACAACTCCAAGTTTCCCGATATCGTGAAATACCACTCCGTCGCTTGCTTTTAAAAACATCGCATACTGTTTTTCCGTAATAATTCCACCATGAATTAATAGATCCGTAAATACAAATGAGGTAACTTTTGAAACCATCAAGTTGTGTCTAAATTCAACGGGAATTCGTGAAAAAGAATCAAAAACGGATGAAAGTCCGGGGTACTTTATAAGAAAACTTAAGACCGATAACCTATCGATATAATTAGGTTCAAGGCTCAATCGATGTTGTTCACCACTCATAATTCAATATCATCTCCTGAACCGAATGACCTCCAATATTAATTTCACTATCATACCACAAGAAGCAGTGGATCCCAAGGTAAGTAAGATTCCATCGATGACATATAGAGAAAATTAATTGAAATTACCAAGGTTAGCTCGGCGGATACTTTTCTTTTAACTTGACAATTATATCCTTAAATATTTTTTTCACTTTTTGTGCATCGCTTCCATACCCACGCTTAAACATCTCATTCATAATTTCCTTCCCCATCGTAATCCTCTCCTTATATCTTTTACTACCGTAGAAATAACTTGCCGAAAGTAAAGCTAAATATCTATCGGAAATATCTGGCTCGTCACTCGCTACTTGAAGATCATCCGTAATATTTTCAAGGCTGTTACAAAATAGCTCAAAAAGATTTTGCTTAGAAAAAACACCCTTAAACATCCGTCTTATGTAGCTTCTTGTAGTTTTACTAAACATCTCCTCAAACTTTTTTCCAATATAGTCGTTATCTTTCCCTTCCGTTTCCAAAACATCGATATTGGCAAAACCGATTATATGGGGAACCTTCGCGCCATGATAGTCGCCTTCGTACTTCGAAATCTCGGACACTTCCTTCAAAAACTTTTTAATCCTTTCCACGTCTGCTCCTTTTCTAACTCCAAAAAAAATATTTCCACCTATTCTACCTAACGAAACATCCCCGCTTTTGATAAGAGGTTCGGCTAATTTTTTTAATTTATCATTCCATAGCCCCGATATCACTCTATCGGCATAGGCGTAACTCATCCTGTCGTTTACTTCCTTAACCTTTACCTCCAGGCTATATATGTTTGAAAACTTACCTCGCTTTAGATGATCGGCAAGATCGTGGCGTGACATTGCTATCTCGCCAAGCAGAGGATCATACAGGTAGTTATAGATAAACTCAAGGACTTCCCTCTGGACGGTATCACCTTTTTTATTACTATCGAGGTCTGCAATCTCGGCATAATAAAACGGGACCTTAAACTCGGGATGTTTATCGGTTAGCTCTTTAATTTTATCTTTTAGGTTCCCGTCTATCTTAGCCTTACCGTTTTCAAAATCCTTCAGATACTTTTTGAAATCTTCTTCGTTAATACTGCCTTTTTCATCTCTAAAATAATCCACCTCTCTTTTCAATTCTTCCGCCTTAATAAGAAAACCCCGCTCCAAGAAGCTTAAAAATAGATTTTTTTCATGCTCGTCAGTCGGGAGCGATATTGCATCTATCTTTCCATCTTTTATTTTTATAGGTTTGTCTTTTAAAGTATTTCCTTTTTTCTTTAAACCGATAACTCCGTCAAGCCCTGCTTCTTTATCTTCTCCCTGACCTAATAGTTCTTTTTTTATTGTTGTCAATTCTTCATCGGAGTAGTCTTCAACCAAGCCAATTGAAAACTCATCCCCGCCGTAACGAGCAACAACATACTCGTCTGATTTAATTTTTCCCGTTTCTTCAAGCTTTTTTATGACCTCGCTTAGCCTGGTGGCAAAGATATTCAGGTTATAGTCGGCTGTCCCGCCTTTATCGTCTTCTCTCAATCCGGCAATGTCAATCATCAAAATGTTTAAACCCTTACCGCCCTTATATCTCTTCAGTAGCTCGTTGGCAAAACCTTGTCTTCCAAACATCGCAACCGGAGAAGCTTCACGGTCACCCACTTTGTGGGCTCTAATCATACCGGACTCATAAGCCGCCAAAAAAAACCTATTAAATATCCTTGTGGCGTTTTTGTTTCCTTTTATAATTTCCGCTGCTTCATTACCTAATAACTCACTAAAATTAAAAAACTTATCTTTTTCAAGCCGCCTTTCTTCTATATTTGGTGTCGTTGCAAAGAAGTGCCGGAAATCCTCTAAAGTTAATCGTTTTAATGGTTGTTGTTCACTCATATATCTACTAAAATAAATCTATGGACAAAAAAAACGAAAAATACTTCGAAGAGATCGGCAAACTTCTTCGCTTTGATATCCTCACTTCAACAACCGAAGCCGGCTCCGGCCACCCGACCTCATCCCTATCGGCAGTTGAGCTTTTGACAACTCTTTTTTTTGGAGGATTTTTACGCTACGATTTCAACAATCCGAAAAATATCTATAATGATCGCTTCATTCTATCAAAAGGTCATGCCGCTCCTCTTCTTTACTCATTGTATCACGTATTAGGGCTGATAGACTACAACGAACTTCTAACTCTTCGCAAATTTGGATCAAAGCTTCAAGGACACCCCGTCCCCGACCTTCCTTTGGTTGACGTTGCAACCGGCTCGCTTGGCCATGGGCTCTCGGTCGGAGTCGGAATGGCGCTCGGAATTAAACTAAAAGTTAAAAACTCAAAACTAAATCTCAAACCCCAGCAAACTCCACAAGTCTGGGTCCTTCTTGGTGATAGCGAGATGGCCGAAGGACAGATCTGGGAAGCGATGGATATTGCCGCCTACTACAAACTAAACAATCTTACTGCCATAATAGACGTCAACAGACTTGGGCAAAGTACCGAAACCCAGGAAGGATGGGATATCTATAGATACGAAAAAAAAGTCAGAGCTTTTGGCTGGGATGCGATAATTGTCGATGACGGTCATAGTTTGAAGGAGATAAATAATGCTTTTACTAAAGCTTCGGAACGAAATTTATTATCACAGCGGGGACCCCTTCGACAAGCTCAGGGCAAACCCTACCCCGAAAGTGAAAAAAATTTGTTCCACCCGCAATCATCCGATAGCCAAAAACCAAAGATGATTATTGCCAAAACCGTTAAAGGTAAAGGGGTTTCGTTTTTGGAAAATAAAAACGGTTGGCATGGAAAGGTTCTTAATAAGGAAGAGTTAAAGCTGGCCCTAAAAGAACTGGGAAAGGTTGACTTAAAGGTTAGGGGGAAGATAAAAAAACCCGGACTTAAATATGAAATTTGCAATCCGCAATCAAATCCAAATCAAAAAATTTATAAGGTTTTAGAAAGATTGGAAAGGTTTAATTCTCACAACACGCAAGTTACCGATATTGCAACACGTGAGGCTTATGGTGATGCTCTGGTTGAGCTTGGAGAAAAAAATCCGGATATTGTTGTTCTGGATGCCGAAGTTGCCAACTCCACCTTTCAGAATAAGTTCCAAAAAAAGTTTCCCGATAGGTTCTTTGAGATGTTCATTGCCGAAGAAAATATGATGGGTGTGGCGCTCGGACTGTCAAAGATGGGCTATATTCCTTTTATTTCCACGTTCGCCGCTTTTTTAACCCAGATCTTTGACCAAGTAAGAATGGCCCGGTATTCAAAAGGTAATGTAAAGATCGTTGGCTCGCATGCCGGCGTCTCGATCGGTCAAGATGGTCCATCCCAGATGGGTCTTGAAGATCTTTCAATGTTTCGAAGTATTTTGCAATCGACTATTTTTTATCCCTCCGATGCAACTTCCTCGGAAGCATTAACTAAACTTATGGTAGGAATACCAGGGATTGTTTACTTGCGAACAACGAGAAGTAGAACTCCAATAATCTACGACGAGTCGGAAAAGTTCGAAATAGGAGGAATGAAAGTCCATAGACTTAATAAATCCTTAAATACTAAAAAGACGAAAGAAGAGGTGCTTATAATTTCCGCCGGTATTACTCTACACGAGGCTCTAAAAGCTCAAGAAGAGCTATATAAAAACAAGGTTGAAGCAACGGTTGTTGATCTCTACTGCATAAAACCTGTCAGTAAGGAACTGTTCAAGCTAATTAGACAACATCGGAAAGTTATCATTGTTGAAGATCACTATCCGTCAGGCGGTATTGGCGAGGCCGTATTAACCTTACTAGCCACCAACCACCAGCCACTAACCACTAATTATACTCATCTATGCGTTCGAAAAATCCCCGTCTCCGGGACAGCCGAGGAGCTTTTAAGATATGAAGAAATAGATGTCAAAGCAATCATGAAGACTGCTCTATCCCGATAAAATTTTTTACCAGTCTTATTCCAAACAGGACAACCGCCGAGATCGCCATAAACTCTAAACATATTATCCACGGTACGGTTTTTATCTTAAAGATAGTTGCTAACGGGTTCAAGCTTAAAATAATAAATTGAAAAATAAGCGGGATAATAAATGCCATAATAAACAGTGGCTTAAAAAGTTGATTTAAATTATTGACAATATGTCGATGACTCAACCATAGATCAATGAATACAAAAGGCTGGATCATCGTCAATATTGAAAAAGCCGCTGTCTGTCCTAAATCTTTGTAAATAAAGTATGAAAAAATTACCAAAACCATCCCAATGGTTCCGGTGCTTATAATATATCGTTTATCATTCGGTTTAAGTATTTCGAGATCTTTTTGTGGTAAAACTTTCATTAAGTTAGGATCCTTCGGAGAAAAAGAAAGCATTAAGGCTGGAAGACCATCGGTTACCAGGTTAATATATAGAAGCTGAATTGGATAAAACAAAGTCGGTAGGCCCAGAGTAAGTCCGACAATCAAAGAAAATGCCTCGGTTATATTGCATGAAAGAAGGTACTTGATGGCATTTTTAATACTATTAATAATTCCTCTTCCTTCCTCTATTGCGGTCACAATAGTTGAAAAATCATCATCGGTTATGATCATATCGGCGGTCTCACGAGCAACGTCTGTCCCAACTTTCCCCATCGCAACACCAACATCGGCTTGCTTTAAGGCAATAGCATCGTTTACTCCATCGCCTGTCACAGCAACAATCTCGCCCAAACGCTGATATAGTTCAACTATTCTATGCTTTTGAAACGGATTTGTTCTGGCGAAGATCTTAATTTTTGGTAATATCTTTAATAATTCCTTATCTTTTAGAGCTTCAAGTTGGCTGCCGGTGATGACTTTATCGCCTTTATCTAAGAGCCCTGCCGCTTCGGCAATTGCTTGAGCCGTTTTCTCATTATCGCCCGTAACCATTACTACCTTTATCCCGGCCGAATTAGTTTTCTCAATCGATCTGCCGACTTCGGATCGCAGAGGATCATGAATCGCAACCATTCCCAAAAACACCGATTCCTTAAGTGTTGTATCATTTATTTCCGCACCATTTCTATTCGACAACCTTTTATAGCTTAAAGCCAAGATCCTCAACCCTTGACTCGCCCAACGGTCAACTTGATTATTAATATCTTTCTTTTGGTTAGGGGTTAGCTTACAGACGTTAATAATCGATTCGGGAGCGCCTTTTGAAAACAAAATTCTTTCTTCTTTTCTATTTTCTACAAAAGTACCTAAAGTAATAACCGACATCATTTTGCTAACGCTGTCAAAAGGCTTTTCATCAACTATCTTCCATTTTTTCCGTTCGTTATCAATGTCCATACCTTGTTGTTGCGCTAAATAAAGAAGCGCCCCTTCGGTCGGATCACCCAACACGTCCCAAGAATTGTATTTAGGATTATGGACCAGAGAAGCTGTCGAGCATATAACTCCGTCCAACACCAGAAGATCGGTCAAATGCCGGTACTTGTCAACAAGAAAGCTATCTTCTTTGAGAAGATTTTTTTTATCGATAAATATCTCCTTAATCGCCATTTTATTGGTTGTAAGCGTCCCTGTTTTATCGGTAACGATCAAAGTTATGCTTCCCAAAGCTTCAATAGCGGAGAGCTTGCGGACAATAGCTTTTTTATTTGCCATCTTTTTCATGCCAATCGCCAGAGTAATCGTCATCACTGCAGGTAGCCCTTC